>CALCEX010000117.1 GCA_937900325.1 uncultured Clostridia bacterium
TGCCTGCATCTGTTTCCCATTTCGTAACTGCCTGTCTTGAAACGCCGAGCTTTTCCGCTAACCGCTCCTGCGACATTCCTGCCTGCCTGCGTATGTATTTCAGCTTTTCCGCAAGTGTCATATACCTGCGACCTCCTTAAATTGATTGATGGCCTTACCTGATATGAAGCGGCACCCGCCATTGGAGCGTATGCTCATACGGCAGATTCAATCATAGGAAAACGGGCTTTGCATTACAAGCAAGCAGGGATTACATTTCGTTTTTTTCTGCTACTTTGCGTAGCATTTTATCCTTGCGTTGTTTTTTCGTTTTCTAAGCTATATGGCGTCTGCGTAAGTTCCACGCTTTTGCGGCTCAAAGATGCCGTATATTCTCAAAGCAATATAAACGGGCGTAAACATCTTATTTTAAGAGATTTCAGGCCGTTTCATAAGAAGCCTCGTTTCTGTAAAATATATATGGTACGGTTTTGCAGGCACAAGGTGGTGAGCTTAAGGCAAAAGGGCAAGCAGAGGAACAGCGCCCCACACGGAGCTGACGGCCTTGAGCCGCCCTTTTTTTATTTGCGTTTACTTTTTTTCTGCGCCGTAATGCCTGAGCACAAAGGAGGAAAACAGCGCCGCCGTGGACATTTCCGAGCGGTTCCGCCGTATCGCCAGATACAGATCCCTCCGCATGGCCTTATCCCCAAGATTAAAGCACAGCAGCCTTCCTGATGAAAGCTCGTCGCTTATGGCGTGTATGCTGATTATAGCTATGCCCAGCCCTCCCGCTACGGACTTCTTTACCGCCTCGCTGTAATTCATTTCGGCAACGGTATTGAGCTCGCCCGGTTCTATGCCCTCGCTGCGCAGAAGCTGCTCGTATTCCATTCTGGTGCCGCTGCCCAGCTCTCTGGCAATAAAAGGCTCCTTTTTCAAAAGCTCCTTTGGAAAGCTGCCGTTCAGCTTCCGGAAGCGCTCGTTATTGGCGGTTATTATCACGAGCTCATCCTTGATAAAGCTGGTAAACTCGCAGTTTGTGTTCTCCACCCTGGCGCCCGTCAGCGCTATATCCGCCTTGCCGCGCCGTACCTCATCCACGGCCTGCAAGCTGTTGGTATTATGCAGCTGATAGGATACTCCCGGGTATTTCCGGCTGAATTCCGAAAGCAGCTCCGGCAGGCAGTACTGCGCGGGCACGGATGAGGCCGCTATCGTTATGCTGCCCGTATAGCGCGAGTTCTCCCGTGAAAGCTCCTCAAGCGCCTTCTGCCTGAGGTTCATTATTCCCTGCGCGTAGCTCAGAAGCGTCGCGCCCTTGTCCGTAGGCAGTATGCTCTTGCTTGTGCGTATGAGCAGCTCGCACCCAAGCTCCTTTTCAAGGGTGGAAATATGGGCGCTGACCGTGGGCTGGGACACTCCCAGCGCCCTTGCGGCCTTGGAAAAGCTGCCCTGCCTTACCACCATGCAAAAAGCCTCAAGCTGTTTGATATCCATACAGGTATGCTCCGATAAAATAATATTTTTAAGAGCCAAAGCTTAAAAGTTTTTTTATATGGTTATTATACCATCAGTTGATAAGGACACACAAGGTTTATGGCGGCAATAGATTTGCATACAGAAAAAAGTCCCGGTGAAAAAATTATCCCCTCGCCTGATGGCGAAGGGATAATTATAGGCGGCTTGCCGCCCGAATCGTGGAGGCAAATTAATCTGAGGCTATTTTGCGTCTACCTCGGCCATGTGCTCGCAGAGGTTGACCAGCTTGTTGGAATAACCCCACTCGTTGTCATACCAGGCAACCAGCTTTACGAAGTGCTCGTTCAGGGCAATGCCCGCATCCGCATCGAATATGCAGGTATGAGGATCATGATAGAAATCGGAGGATACTACCTTATCCTCGGTATAGTCTATGATGCCCCTGAAGCGGTCGCTTTCGGAAGCGGCCTTCATTGCTGCCTTGATCTCATCGTAGGTCGCGGCCTTCTCGAGGCGGCAGGTAAGGTCTACAACGGATACATCGGGAGTAGGCACGCGCATGGACATACCGGTAAGCTTGCCGTTGAGGGAAGGGATGACCTTGCCTACGGCCTTGGCGGCGCCGGTGGAGCTGGGGATAATATTGTGCGCCGCCGCGCGGCCGCCGCGCCAATCCTTCTTGGAGGCGCCGTCTACGGTCTTCTGGGTGGCGGTGATGGAGTGAACGGTAGTCATGAGTCCCTCTACTATGCCGAAGGTGTCGTTGATCACCTTTGCAAGAGGAGCCAGGCAGTTGGTGGTGCAGGATGCGTTGGAAACGACGGTCATGTCCTTGGTGTAGGTGTCATGGTTTACGCCCATTACGAACATGGGAGCATCCTTGCTGGGGGCAGAGATAACGACCTTCTTCGCGCCCGCCTTCAGGTGCTCGGAAGCGCGCTCGACGGTGGTGTTTATGCCGCTGCACTCGAGGATATACTCCGCGCCGCACTCGCTCCATGGGATATCCGCCGCGTTCATGCAGGAATAAACGGAAATAGGCTTGCCGTTTACTACAAGCTTGTCTCCCTGTACTTCTATGGTGCCCTTGAAGCGGCCGTGGACAGTATCATACTTGAGCATATAGCCCATATAGTCCAGCGCTATGAAGGGATCGTTGATGCCCACTACTTCTACGTTATCGTTCTCAACAGCGGCGCGGAAGGCCAGGCTGCCGATACGGCCGAAACCGTTAATGCCTACTTTTACTGACATAGTAATACTTCCTCCGTTTAAATTTTTTAAACTTATAAAACCGGCTTATTCAGCCCATTGTTGACAATAAATTAACCAACGCCATATATAATATTCTATTTTTTTTCGGTTTGCAAGAGAATTTTGGCAAAACTGCATTTTCTACTGGCAAACCCCTTTTCTATAATTTCAGCTTATATCAAAGCCGCACTTTTCCCTGATATGCAGCTCCTCAAAGTATTTGTTCTCCATCGGCACCCATTCCTTCATAAAGCGCTCATGCATGCCGGGGCCGTTCCTTTGAAGGATGCGCCTGCTCTGCTCCTTTGGGTCCACCGATACAAATACCGCTATATCATAGTATTCTCCCAGATATGGGTGCAGGCTATAACTGCCCTCTATGACGGTAAGCGCGGTAAATTTTACCGTAAATGCAGCGGACAGCTCGCCTGTCCTGCAAAAATATTTGCGGCATTCGGCGTCCCTGTGCAGCCTTGCGGGTTCCGCCGCCTCTGTTTTGAATCTCTCCCTGTCAAAGTTGCCGCCGGTCTCATTAAGGCGCTGCTCAGTGCGTTGGTAGGGCTGGAGGAAATAATCGTCGCAATGGAAAACTCTGGCGGAGAACTCCCTTTGGAGCTCCGCCGCCAGAGTGGTTTTTCCCGAAGCGCTGTTGCCGTCTATGGCCACGACAACAGCTCCCTTTTCTTTTAAAAGCCTGCGTATCTCAGCTTTAAGGTCGTTTTTGTTCATCTGTTCCCGCTTATTGTTATTTAAGGTTCTCAGGGTTGAGGCAGTCCAGCTCGGGCAGCACGAACCGGCCGTCCTTACGGATGAGCACATCGTCAAAGTACATCTCGCCGCCGCCGTATTCGGGCGTCTGTATGCACACAAGATCCCAGTGTACGCAGGACTTGTTGCCGTTGTTGCAGTCATCATAGCAGCAGCCCGGGGTAAAGTGGAAGGAGCCTGATATCTTCTCGTCAAAAAGGGTATCCTTCATGGGGAAGGTGACATAGGGGTTCACGCCTATGGCGAATTCTCCCACGCCCCGCGCGCCGGCGTCCCTGTCGAACACGGCCTTTATGCGCTCGTTGTCGTTGGAGGTGGATTCCACGATGCGCCCCTTGCTGAAGGTAAGGCATACGTTCTCATATGTAAAGCCGTCCATTACGGAGGGGGTATTGTAGGTCACAGTTCCCTCTACGCTGCCGTCTACGGGGGCGGTGTATATCTCGCCGTCAGGTATGTTTTTGTCGCCGGAGCATTTTATGGCGGGCATACCCTTTATGGAGAAGCGGAGATCCGTGCCGGGACCCACTATATGCACCCTGTCGGTCTTTTCCATGAGCTTCTTAAGCGGCTCCATCGCCCTGTCCATTTTGGAATAGTCAAGGTTGCATACGTTAAAATAAAAGTCCTCAAAGGCTTCGGTGCTCATGCCGGCCATCTGGGCAAAGTTTGGATTGGGATAGCGCAGCACGCACCACTTTGTATTGGGTACGCGGATATTGTTGAGCGGCCTGCCGTATACGGCGCTTATGAGCGAGAGCTTGTCTCCCGGCACGTCGGACATTTCGTTAGTGTTGAGCTTCGCGCCGATGCCGATATATGCGTCCATGCTGCGCATCAGCTCACAGTCTATCCTGGCCATCAGCTCCTGCTGCTCCTTTGTTGCGCCGAGCGCAAGCTCCCGGCTGACCTCAGGCTTCTTTATCCATACAAAGGGCAATCCGCCCGCAGCGTAGGTCTCCTTTACCAGCGCCTTTACGAGCTCGGTGCATTCGCCGTTGCCCTCGATAAGTATCCTTTCACCGGGCTTTACGGAGCAGGAAAAGCCTATAAGGTTTTTTGCAAGCGTCTTTATCCTTGGGTCTGTCATCTTTCTTTACCTTCCTTTCAAATACATTCTGAAGATCAGCTTTGTTTTTCTTTGATTATATAAAGGGGCCTGCCCTTTACCTCGTCGTAAATGCGCTGCGTATAAGCGCCCTGTACGCCCATTGCGCACAGTATCACGCCATCCAGCATTACCAGTGCGCACGCCGCCCAAAGCCACCCGGGAACGCCCGTTACGGCAGCGCAGACTATGGTAGCGATAAGCCCGAGCAGGGCTATGCAGAGCACCGCCATACCCACCCAGCCTATAAGCGTCAGCGGCTTTGATGAAAAGCCGAATATGCCGTCGGCGGCAAGCCTGAGCATCTTTTTAAGGGTGTACTTGGTCTTTCCGGCGCACCTTGCCTCGCGTACATACTCCACGGGAACGGCGTTATAGCCCATCCATGCGCTCATTCCCCTGAGGAACCTGTTGTGCTCCCTGAGCACCCTGAATTCATCCGAAACGGCCTTATCGAGAAGCCGGAAATCGCCCGTATCCAGGGGTATCGGATACGCGCTCATGAGGTTCAGCAGCCTGTAATAGCACCATGCGGTAAGCTTCTTTGCGGCGGTCTCTCCCTTGCGGTGCAGCCGCTTGCCGTAGGCTATGTCCGCGCCCTGCTCCCAGGCCTTCACCATGTCCGCGATGACCTCCGGCGGGTCCTGAAGGTCCGCGTCCATGATTATCACCGCATCGCCCTTCGCTTCGTCCATACCGGCTGTGACCGCCAGCTGATGGCCGAAATTCCTTGAAAAGCGCAGCGCCCTGACCTCCTCGTGCTCCCGGGCAAGGCGGGATAGTATTTCCCATGTCCCGTCCCTGCTGCCGTCGTCTATATAAATTATCTCAAAGGGATAGCCTATGGAATTCATGGCTCGGTACGTCCTCTCAAAGGACTGCTCCATTGCCTCCTCCTCGTTGAATGCCGGCACCACCAGCGATAAAAGCTTTGCCATTTTTCCTCCTTTCGGCCTGCTTCTGGCATATATTACCTGCTTGTTATTATACCCCAAGCATCAGCTATCTACAATTCTAATATGCATTTTCTAAAAACCGCCTTCGGCGCTATTGAAACATGCTTTTTTAGGGATATAATATTTAGTGTTGAAGTTTCAGATATTTTTTGAAAAGGAGATAATAGAATGGCACTTGTAACGAGCACCGAAATGTTTAAAAAGGCTTACAACGGCGGTTACGCCATCGGCGCCTTCAATGTCAACAACATGGAGATCATCCAGGGCATTACAGAGGCCGCTATCGAAAAGCGCGCTCCCCTTATCCTTCAGGTTTCCAAGGGCGCGCGCGCCTATGCCAAGCACGTATACCTGATGAAGCTCATTGAGGCCGCCATTGAGGACGCGGAGCAGACCGCCGGCTTTGATCTTCCCATCGTGGTGCACCTTGACCACGGCGATACCTTTGAGCTGTGCAAGAGCTGCATAGACGGCGGCTTCACCTCCGTCATGATAGACGGCTCCTCCAAGTCCTTTGAGGATAACATCGCGCTGACCCGTCAGGTGGTGGAATATGCCCATGATCACGGCGTGGTTGTAGAGGGCGAGCTGGGTACCCTTGCGGGCGTTGAGGATGAGGTAAAGGTATCCGCCGAGGATTCCTCCTATACCCGCCCGGATGAGGTCGAGGAATTCGTAAACCGCACCGGCGTGGACTCCCTTGCCATAGCCATAGGCACCAGCCACGGCGCATACAAGTTCACCGCCGCCCAGTGCACCCGCAACGAAAAGGGCATACTTGTACCCCCTCCGCTCCGTTTCGACATACTGGCAGAGGTCGCAAAGCGCCTGCCCGGCTTCCCAATCGTGCTGCACGGCTCCTCCTCCGTGCCGCAGGAATTCGTTAAAATAATCAACGAAAACGGCGGCAGGATGCCCGACGCGGTGGGCATTCCCGAGGAGCAGCTCCGCAAGGCGGCAGAGGGCGCCGTCTGCAAGATCAATATCGACTCCGACCTGCGCCTTGCCATGACCGCCTGCATTCGCCAGTACTTCAATGAGCACCCGGAGCAGTTCGATCCCCGCCAGTATCTCAAGCCCGCCCGCGCCGCCATAAAGGCCATGGTAGAGCATAAGCTGGTTGACGTTCTGGGCTGCGACGGAAAGGCGTAAAGAGCGCGCCATGCAGGAAGAATATACCAACACCATAACCCTTACCGATTCCGACGGCAGCGACGTAGACTTTGAGGTGCTGGATATAGTGCCCTACAAGGATCACGAGTATGTGGTCATGCTGCCCGTTGACGATGAGTCGGATTCGCCCGAGGCGGTCATTCTGGAGCTTCTGGAGGCGGAGGAGGACAACGAGGAGGACATGCTTCAGGGCGTGGACGATGAGGATATACTCAACGCCGTTTTCAACCTCTTTATGGAGAAAAACGCGGACGAGTTCCAGTTTGAGCAGTAGAGCCTGATATAACATCAAAGCCCCCGCATTGCGGGGGCTTTTTCGTTCACATATTTATTTGCTTTATCCCGAGGAAATTCAGTATGCTCTGCCATATCGTCATATCGCCGGTCTTTGGGGGATTGACGATTATGGGAGGTACGGGGGTTGGGTCGGGATGGTAGTACCCGCCGCCGCCCACCGTATAGGATACCGTTGGCTTGTTGAATTCCTGTACCTCTCCTTTTTTGCCATTGCTGCTTACTGGCGTCAGCTTGGCATATTCGTTCGTGAGAGGATTATGGGTGCCGGAGGCGGTGCTCTTATTTACCAGCTTGACCTTATAGGTAAGCTGAACGGGGGCAAAGTTGGATACGTTCTCATTGATAGTCCAGGTGAACTTATCGTCAGCGGAATCGTATTCCACCTTGAAGCGGTAGTTGGTACTACTAATCTCCGCATTACCATCTTTTGCTCCGAAGTAAATCACGTTTCCTTCCGTTTTTGAGGCAAGCGCCTTGCCGCCGACGGTCAACTCGAACGTTCCCGGAATAAGGTCAAAATCGTTTCCCATCTTATCCTCGACCGTGGAGCCTGCGCCGACGGCGTAAATGATTTCTTTCTCAATATAGGAAAAATCGAGATTCGCCCCGCCATTCAGATAATTCATAAAGCAATGAGAATCATCGGCATTTCCTGCGCCCGCCAAGCCGTCCTTCGTAGCGACCGAGAACAGCCGGTATCCGGCTTTTTTCATCTCCTGCCAGGTCTTGTCTGCATAGTAAAACGCCATATCCCTGTTGTTGGCAGTCCGCGGTTCACTGGGCTGCGACTTAAAGTCATCGCTGGGTATTCCCTTATTAAAATTCAGTTCATAATCGCAACGGTAATCGTAATCGTCGCCGTTGCTTTCCTGATTTCTATTTTCTACATCCTTCAGATATTTCTGCCAGGCATCTACTTCAGATGTGGTCTTAGGCCGAGGTACGTTAACTTCTGGATAATTATTGGGTTCGTGCATTCCATTGTCCCAAAAACCACCGGCAGTGTTATTGTAATTCTCTTTAGTATGGTAAGAACGGGTAAAGGGCTTATCGTTTGCCCAATCTCCATCCTTGCTGTACAGGTAAGTAGAGCCGTCAGAAACCAGGATCAGGTATTTTCTGTCCGCTGAAACATCTTTGTGTTCCTCCAGAGCTTCTTTACCGGCCAGTAGACCGGCGTGGATATTCGTTCCTCCGGAGTATTTGGTTCCCATGGCTTTCTTTATATCTTCATATTGAGTTGAAAGGTCAAACCATTCGGATTTGAACGCCTGCCGCTTGAACTTCACAACGCATACATTAACGGCGGCTCCGCTGCTTCCGGCGGCATTCCCTAAATCTTCCAAAAGCTTAAGCGACGCTTCTACTACTTTGTCATTCGCAGACGAGGAACCATCCAGCACGAAAGCCACATCGCGCGCCAGCTTTTCCTGCGCGCTGGGTATGGACAGCGTTATTGTGGACTGGTCATTTGTATCGAGAGCAGTTGCGCTCTTTGATTTTGATACGTCCATATCCCATTTCGGGTCCGCAGGTATTTCCGGCGTTTGGCTCGTCGTTGGTCCTGTCTCGGCAAAGGCCGCTGCCGGCGCAATGCACAGCGCCATCGTCAGCGCCAGCATGATCGCAAGTGTTTTTTTCATGTTGTTCCTCTCTCTTTCTTTTTTATTATTTTTAAAAATCAGATAACAAAAAATACCGCTATGGTCATCCCATAACGGTATTAAATGAGCTTATTTATTTCAAGGGTCGCTAAAAGGGCATAGCTATGCCTGCCTGCCTGCCTGCCTGCCTGCCTGCCTGCCTGCCTGCCTG
>CALCEX010000118.1 GCA_937900325.1 uncultured Clostridia bacterium
TCACTCCTACCGTTCTGCCAAACAGCTTCGGCGTTCCGCATGATCTGCCTTTTCCGTACCTTTTTCAGGCGCGGGGTTACCGCGCTATGGTTTTTGCGCCCTTGTAGTGCCCTGAACTCTTTTTTATTTCCATTTGCCTGTTTGCGGGCAGTTCCTTACGCCTGTTTTGCTCATCTCATGTGTATCAGATATATTTTATTAATATGTCTGTACTTTGATGATATTCTTGCTGATAGCATTACTAAGCGCATGCGGAATGGAGAACAGAGCGGGCAAGAATGCAAGCGAAATATCTGAGAAACCTGTTGTTTCGCCAGCCGGTGAGGATTCGACGGTTGATATGAATGAGCCGGCGAATGAAGCGTTTGATATTCCGTCGATATTTGATGAAGATCCATTCCTGCAAGCGAAGGATGCCGCCAGCCGGCCATATGCAAAGCCTTCAGACCCAAAAGAAATAGATAGCGGTTGCAGGCAAGAAATCGAAACGCTGATAAAAGCGTTTTTTGATGCTTATAACAGCAGCCTGAACGCAAGGAGCGATGCTGATCTTTCAGTATTCTATGACCTGTCAACAAATAATCGTGTTTGGGATTTCAGACTCAATCAGGCTGTAAAAAGTGGCGTTAAGCCACTTTTTTGTTTTGTCATTATTCTGATTTATAAACGACGCTGTATTTTTCGTTTCCCAGCGCCTCGGCTATGGATTCAAGATCCCTGTCCATCAGCTCAAGCAGCGTATCCTCCGCCTCATACCGCATACAGGTGCCGCAGGAGGAGCTGAGGCTCCGGGGAACGGGAGAAAGGACTGCCGATACGGCGCGCCCCTTTACGTTCTTCAGGCTGCGCATGGCGGCAAGATGGGTATGGAAGGTGGCTATGTAGCTGGGCATTGTCAAACGGAACTCCAAACGATGATTATTTTGTCAGGGTGAGGCGGTAGTCGCCGCCCTCCTCGGCTACGGATACGGTATAGCCCGCGCTTTCGGCAAAACGCTTTACGTTTTCCCGCGCGGAGTGGTTGTCCACCAGGACTTCAAGCGCGACGGGGGAGTTCTGGGCTATCTCCTTCTGGGTCATCAGCACCGGCGTGGGGCATGCAAGGCCTCTTGCGTCTATCATATCATTACCTCCTATAAAGTACAATAATACTTTCGCATAAATGGACTGCAATCCATTTATGCGAATTTTTTTGGCGTTTAAGGGCTATTCCTTGCTTGCCCTTACGTTGACAAGGGTCACTATGAGAAGCACCGCATAGCAGGCGATGACGGCCGCAACGCCGTTTGCTCCGGGGCCCTTTGCGGAGGAGGCGGTGCCGAAGTTATGGGCAAGGGCAGCGCCGAACACAAAACCGGTAACGGTGATAGCGGAGTCGGAATTGCCTTCGCCGGTGAGAATGAGCTGACGGAGAGGGCAGCCGCCGAGGAGCACGGAGCCCCAGCCTACTATGCCCATGCCCAGGAAGTTCATTACGCCGTCGTTATGCGCAACGGGCTGATCGGTAAAGCCAAGGTTGAACTTGCCGAGGATCAGGTTGCCTATGAGGACGGTAACGATGATCGCCACGAAGCCGAGGGTAAGGTTCCACTGGTTGAACATGATGACATCGCGTATGCCGCCCGCCATGCAGAAGCGGCTGCGCTGGGCAAGAATGCCGACTACGATACCGGCTGCGAGAGCCAGCATGACGGGGGCGTGCATGGAGCCGGGGCCCTCGGTGCTCTGGGCGAACAGGGCGGGGGCCAGGCCGGCGAGCACCAGCAGCACTACCATCAATACGGGCATCCATACGCCGTCGATGCGGGGCTCAGCATAGTTGCGCTTGAGGGAGAAGCCCTTCCTGAGGGCGATGGTTCCGGCATAAATACCCGCGATAAAGCCAACAAGGCCCACAACGGCGTTCAGGTCGCCGCCGCCTATGCGGATGACCATGCGCAGGGGGCAGCCCAGGAATACCAGAGCGCCCAGCATAACGCATATGGCAAGGATAAAGCGGGTAAAGGGAGAGGAGCCGCCTACGGCCTTCCATTCCTTCTTGATAAGGGCGGCGGCGGCGGCGCCGGCTATGATGCCGACGATCTCGGGGCGCACATACTGTACGATGCTGGCGGAATGAAGCTTGAGGGCGCCGGCTATATCGCGCAGGAAGCAGGCGGTGCAGAAGCCCATGTTGGCAGGATTGCCGCAGGCGGTCAGCACCAGCGCCGCAATACCGATGACTACGCCGGTAAGCAATACGGGTAAGTTCTTTTTCATAAAAATAATAACTCCTTCTGTTTTTTCACCTGTGGACAAAAGCCATAGGTGTGATAAACTGTATCTGAAAAGGGACCGTCCCCCTCATCAGCAAAAAATAAAAGCGCGAGGTAATAACTTATGTCAATATATCTCGACAACGGAGCGACCTCCTTCCCGAAGGCCCCGGGGGTCGGGGAGGCCATGCTGGATTATATAAACAACATAGGCGCCAACGTCAACCGCTCCACCTATGAGGCCGCAAGCGAGGCCGAGCTTGCGCTGATGGAGTGCCGTGAGCGGCTCTGCGCGCTGTTTGGAACGGAGGACATCACCCACGCGGTGTTCACCCCCGGCATGACGGCGGGACTCAATATGCTGCTCAAGGGCTTTCTCAGGCCGGGCGATCACGTAATAGTCAGCAGCCTTGAGCATAACGCCATGATGCGCCCTATACGCCAGCTTGAGGCGCAGGGCGTGGAATTTTCAAGGATACCGGCGGACAGCAGCGGGCTGACCGACCCGATGGACATTCTTCCTCTCATACGGCCAAACACCAGGCTCGCCGCCATAATGCACGCCTCAAACGTCTGCGGTACGCTGCTGCCGGTGAAGGAGATCGGCCTTATATGCAGGGAGCATGGGATTCCTTTAATACTGGACGCCGCCCAGACCGCGGGGCATTACCCGGTAAACATGAAGGAGCTGGGCCTGTCGGCGCTGTGCGTTCCCGGCCACAAGGGGCTGCTGGGCCCGCAGGGAATAGGCGCGCTGATGCTGGATGAGGAGTTCGCAAAGCGGCTGGAGCCGCTTATATCCGGCGGAACCGGCAGCGCATCTGACAGCGAGCTGCTTCCGCCCTATATGCCGGACAGGTTTGAATCCGGCACCCTGAACATCCCCGGCATATTCGGCCTCAACGCGGCGCTCCGCTTCATACTGGACAGGGGCGTTGATGCCCTCCGCGCCCATGAGGAGAAGCTTGCCGAACGCTTTATCGAGGGGATAGAGGGGCTTCCGCTGCGCCTTGCGGGCACGAAGGAAATAAATAAACGGGTAGGCGTCGTATCGTTGGACTTTACCGGCCGCGATAACGCCGAGATAGCGTATGAGCTGGACAAGCGGGGCGTTATGACCCGCTGCGGGCTGCATTGCGCTCCCAGCGCCCACAGGACCCTCGGCACCTTCCCGCAGGGGACGGTGCGCTTCAGCATGGGCTATGCCAATACCGAAGCCGACGTGGACCGGGCAGTTTCCGCGATCAGGGAAGTTATCCGTTGATTTTCACCGGGCTCCTCTCACAGCAAAATATTAACATGGCGGGTGTGGCTTTTCCACAGGAGCGGGAGCGATTTAAAGGTTATTTTTAATGAAGGGGAAAGCGATATAAAAAAGCTATAACAGCGGGGCGCGGGCGCGGTATGCGTTTCCGGCCTGACACAGAGCGACATAGGGCCGGTGTACTCGCTCATCGAGCATCTTCGGGAAAAGAACAGGGACGCAAAATAAGGACAAAAAGTAAAATGACCGGCGCGGTATGGTAAACCGCTCCGGTTTGCTTTATAATGAGAGCAAAGAAAAAACGAGGTATGGCACATGGTAAAGCTCTGGTTCGCGAAGGTAAGGCCGGATGGCGTGATACCCTCAAAAAGGGATGAGGACGCGGGGTATGATATTTTTCTCGCCTTTGACGGGGATTATATACGCCTTGAGCCCCACGAGACAAGGCTGCTGCCCACGGGCATAGCCAGCGCCTTTGAGCGGGGATACTATTTTCAGATTCAGGAGCGGGGCTCCACCGGCTCAAGGGGAATAGGCAAGCGCTGCGGCGTTATAGACTCCGGCTACCGGGGGGAATGGTTCGTGCCCATGACAAACCTCAACACAGTTCCTCTTTATTTTGCAAAGGAATCGGCAAGGGAATATCTCGAGGGCCTGAGGGCAAAGGGAGAGAGCTTCAACGTATACTATATCACCAGGGCGGTGTGCCAGGCGGTGCTGCTGCCGGTGCCGGAGACGGAAATTACGGAGATACCCTATGATGAGCTTATGGAGATGAAGTCGCTGCGCATGACGGGCAGCCTCGGAAGCAGCGGCAAATAGCGGATATTTTCCGGGAAATAAAAAACGGAGGCGAATTATATGGCTAACATGATGGACTACATAAAATGGCGCGGGGATCTGAAATTTTCGGAAAATCCCTTCAACGAGATAGACGGGCTCATATTCGCGGAGCTGTCGTATATAGATTATTCCAATATAGTGCCAAATACCGTGGCCGAGGGCGTGACGCTTAAGCAGGCGGCGGACGAGTACTTTCTGAAATACCCGGACAGCCGCGGCAGGCTCGGCATAATAGTGCCGGACAGCATACACGACCTTCTGAGGGCCGCGGGAAACAGCGAAAGGTTTGGCGGCGTGGTATTATCCGGCTATGTCGCCGAGACGAGCGAGGAGAAGGAGGAGCAGTTCAGCGCGCTTACCTTCACCATCGAAAACAGGATACGCTGCATAGCCTTCCGCGGCACCGACGACACCATAGTGGGCTGGAAGGAAAACTTCAATATGTGCTATATGTTCCCCGTGCCGGCCCAGAGGGACGCGGCAAATTATGTGAACATGGTGTCGGCGGACTGGGGCAGGGACCTTATAATCACCGGCCACTCCAAGGGGGGCAACCTTGCGGTATATGCGGCCGCATACTGCCTGCCCGGCGCGCAGGAGCACATAACCGCCGTATACAACAACGACGGCCCCGGCTTCCCGACGAGCCAGATAACCCTGGAAAATTACAGCCGCATACGCGGGCTGATGACCACGCTGCTGCCGGAGGCGGATATAGTGGGAATACTGCTGGATCATGAGGATCAGTACCACGCGGTAAAGAGCAACGCCGTCGGGGTATGGCAGCACGACGGCTTCTCATGGGAGCTCATGGGTACTAAATTCATATACGTTGAGGACATAAAGAACAGCAGCAAGCGCAAGGACAAGACGCTCAGGGCCTGGGTAGACGATATGGATATGGAGCTAAGGGAGCAGTTCGTCAATAAGCTCTTCTCCTTCTGCAAGAGCACCGACGCCCGCACCATAACCGACCTGAAGCGGGACCCCATCGGCCTTATGAACGCCATAAACGGGGCGTTTGAGGATGAGGAGACGAAGGAGGTGCTCAAGAGGTCGCTTTCCATGCTGCTATCCGAGGACAAGACCCAACGCTACGCCGCCGCCCAGGACAGCCTGATGAAGCTCAAGAGCAAGATCAAGATGACTAAGGACGCCGCCATAACGATAAAGAAAAGGAAATAGCCGGGCCGGATCAGAGCAGATACCGGGCTGTGGGCAGGGCGCTGCTCTCTATGGTGTATACTGTCCTGCCGTTTTCCGTGCTGCGGCTGACGACATGCAGCAGCTCCGCACCTAATTCCTCTGCGTTCAGCACTGTGGGAAGCACCCGCGCCTTTACCTCGCCGTCGCCATCGCTCAGCGTAGCCTCATAGGCGGTCCCTCCCAGCAGAATACCGGCAAAGGCGCTGTAATAAAAGCCCTCGCCTGCGGAAATGATCCCCTCCAGCCTCCCAACCGCAAGGAACTTTTCCTCGCCGGGGGCTGCGGACTTCATTTCCTCCACCGTGACTACCTCCGCCGGCCAGCTCCTGTATTTGAAATCACCGGCGAAATCCTCCGCCTGCATGGCGAGGAAGTTCTCGGTTTTAAGTATGGTTACGGAGGAAAAAAGGTATTTCTCCGCCGCTTCACTCCAGGAATATTCGCACAGGCTGTATGTGCTGCCGCTCCTGCCCCTGAGCAGGGCCGTCTGCACGCCGCCGTATTCCAGCCCCGCCAGCATTTCTTCCGCCCTGTCCGCCATGCCGGCGGCATATTGAGGATCGCCTATGATATCTCCGGCGGCGGCGAAGGCGGCGGGAGCGTCGTTTTCGCAAAAGCGCCGTATCCGCTCAGCCTCCTGCTTTATGGTGAAGTTCAGGTTCACGTCCCGCTCCGGCGTTCCGTCCGGCAGGCTGCGGCTGGGCCAGCAGTGCATATTGACCATGCCCGCGCCCCCCTCGCCATCGGTTACAGGCACTATTTCCGTGATCTGGAATTTTTCGCTGCCTGGGAGAAGGCTGGAGTCCTGCCGGGAGCTGTACGCAAAGGAGGTATCCTCGCTTACAGTCCAGCTCCAGCCGTAGCCGCTCATGATCTCCCCCATATCGCCGTAGGCAGGTGGATAGCCGTATTCTGTCTCCGCCGCAGGAGAAGGCGAGGGCTTCGCCGCGCTGTAAGGGGGATGGGACCGCATATTGCGCTTCGCCGGATCGCTGGCAGCCGCACGGCAGGGCGCACAGCAGGGCGCAAAGCAGGAGCGCGATTTTGCCTTTTTTCATTGATCTTCTCCTCCCTTATGCTACGACCTAAAAACCACTGGGAACCGATATGCACACATGGGGATCATAACCATCGCTCTCCGTGGCTCCTTCAATTATCCTGAATGTTGAACTTTGACCGGCAGGCATACTTTGACATTCAACCAAATAATAATGCCCGCTATTTGCGCTGTTCAATTTTCCGCAATAGGTACAATAATCCCCATAGTATTCATCCATTCTCATCATATAGTCTGAAGCCCGAGCACCATAATAGGGGCAAGCTGCGGATCTGGTTTTAGTATTTTCTACCCATGTCCTGAGCGACATTGAATTCCGTCCGAATTTGCAGCAGTACGCTCTTGTCGGTGTTTCATCGATAACAAAGATTGAGTTTTCTATATCTGATAAAGAATAATTCAATATTTCATCAATTGAACCCACATAAACTACTTTTCTTTTTTCTGAAAATTGATAATGAGTATGACCGACATGTATAGCGGCGGAACGGTCATCTGCAATTGTTCCCGCTGCATTGGTTGATGCTTCTGCTGCTGATATTCCATTCATCGAAAGTATTATCAGAAAAAGAACCATGGAAATAGCTAACCCATACTTGCTTTTCATTGAGAGCATCCTCCTTTACTTCAAATAGCGGCAGCTTTGAATCGTATCAATCCGGAAAGAACATTTGGAAATAATGATATGGCGGCGTCACCTCCCTGAAGAGTTGCCTGTTGTGCTGAGTTTTTATGTATTTATTTTATCATGCTTATAAAGGCCTTAATATGCCGAACAAGTGTGAATATGTAAATAATGTATGAATAAATTAAATTACGCTAAAAAGCTGCGCGGCCAGGCATCAAAAAAGCGGCGCCTTTGCCGCTTTTTTTGATGCTGTTATATTCTTCCCGTGGAGTCGGTCTTTATTGCGCCGCTGCGGTAGGCGTCAAGGAGGGCGTTGAGGTCCTCTATGCGGCGCTCTATCCCCTCTCCGGCGTCGGTATCGGATATCATCAGCCTGCGGGGAAGGTTTTCCACTATGAAGGAGTGGGAGGTTATGTCCTTTTTGCCGTGTATGGCGTCCTCACGGGTGGTAAATGGCTCGTGAGCGGCGATGCGCATCCTGTGGGAGCTGAAGAACATGGTGTAGCCCGCTATGCCCGTCTGCTTGTGGTAGGCCTTGCAGAAGCCGCCGTCTATGACCACCAGGCGGCCGCCGCCCTTGAGGGGATTCTCTCCCTCCTTTACCTTTACGGGCATATGGCCGTTTATGATGCGGCTCCAGGGCTTGTGCAATTCGAAATCGTCCAGTATCCGGCGGCAGAATTCCTCGCTGCCGTAATAGGAGTAATAGGGGTTCTTCGGCTCCGTGTAGGTCGCCTTGTCCTCTATCAGGGCCCGCTCGAAGGTGGTTATCTTTTCCCTGCCGCAAAGGGGGGAATTCCTGCCGCACCAGAGGAACCAGAGAAAGTCCAGCCCGCGCAGCCGCTCCATGCTGCCCTCCGGGGCGAAGAAGCCCTGGCGCGCCAGCCGGTCCGCCCAGTCCAGAAACGCCCGGCCCCTGAGAGGGGTATCGGAATAAAGGGAAAACTCCATGAACTGGCCGTCGCTGTCGCAGGGTATGCAGCCGTGATAGAGCAGATTGCCGTTGTGCCTGCGGTATATTGAGCCCACGGAATAGAGGAAGCGCGTATGGGCCTGAAGCTTTTCGCTGCGGCGGAAGCTGGAGACCAGCCCGTCTATTATGTCCTGCTCCTCCGGGGTTAGTCTGTTCGGGTCGGCGGGGTCTATGGTGGGGAAGTCGGCGTCCCTGAGGGGGTATACCGTGCCGTCTATCTCTATGGCGCCCTCCTGATAGTTTATGCGGGAGAGCATATCCCTGTCAGCCATCCGGTATTCGGGCCGGCGGGCTATTATCTGCCCCTCCAGCTTGAACATTATTACGCACATCGCCTTATGCATACGGGAGAACAGCTCGCTGTCCCGCGGGAGATTGTGCTCCGCCGGAAGCACGCGGGGCCGGAACACCTCCGCGTTTTTGTATGTGCCGTCGCTGAATACCGCCAGGGGCAGAAGGTTTATGCCATAGGCGTTTTCCAGCATATCCATATTGTCGTACTGTATGCAGTTCTTTACGGCGATGGCCACGCACACCGGGCTGCCGGCGGCCGCGCCCATCCACAGCACGTCGTGGTTGCCCCACTGTATATCCACGCTGTGATGGCTCATGAGGTTATCCAGTATAACGTCGGCATGGGGGCCGCGGTCGAATATATCGCCGACTATGTGCAGGGTATCCACGGCCATGCGCTTTATGAAGGTGCAAAGCTCGGTTATGAGGGTATCCGCCATGCCGGTGTCTATTACGGAGCGGATTATGTTGTCGTAATAGGTATGCTTGTCGTACTGATCCTGAGGATTGAGAAGCTCCTCCATTATGTAGGCAAAGTCCTCCGGCAGCGCCTTGCGCACCTTGGAGCGGGAGTACTTTGAGGCGGTGTAGCGGGCCATTTCGATAAGCCTGTGCAGCGTTACCCTGTACCAGTCGTTGAGGCCGAAGGAGGCCCTTTCGTGTATGCCGTGCAGCGTCTCCACGGGATAGTATATTAGCACCGCAAGGCCGCGGCGCTCCTCAGAGGTGAGGGAGCTTTCAAAGAGCTCGTCTATCTTTTCGCTTATGGCCCCGGAGGCGTTGTTGAGTATATGGAGAAAGGCCTCATGCTCGCCGTGTATGTCGCTCATGAAATGCTCGGTGCCCTTGGGAAGGCTGCGTATCGCCTCCAGCTTTATTATCTCCGCACAGGCGGACTGTACCGAAGGGAATTCCCGTGAAAGCAAGGTCAGGTAGCGGATATCCTGCTCCATGAATAAGCTCCTCCAAAAGTTTTTATTATAGATGTATTATAACATATAAGCAGTAAAAATAAAGAAGGGAAATATCATTTTATAAGTAAGCAGCACATATCGTTTACGTTGGTGCCGGTGGGGCCCGTGAATATAAGGCCGCCCGCCTGCTTTAAGGCGTTGTAGGAGTCGTTGGCCTTCAGCGCGCCGGGTATGGAAATGCCCAGGGCGTCCAGCTTGCCCTTCGTTTCCCCCGTGACTATGCCGCCCGCCGCGTCGGTAGGGCCGTCCGTGCCGTCCGAGCCTACGGAGAAGAGGCACACGTCCTTCATGCCCGCTATGCCCAGCGCGCCGGAGAGGGCAAGCTCCTGATTGCGCCCGCCAAGGCCGCCGCCGGTCACATGTACGACAGTCTCGCCGCCCGCAATGAAGGCGAGAGGCTCACCGCAGCCCCTGTGGTATTGCGCGATGGAGGCAAGGAAGCTTCCCGCCTCCCTTGCCTCGCAGCAGAGCGAGGCCGTGAGTATAAGGGGCTTGTAGCCGAGCTTTTTCGCTGTCTCGGCGGCGGAGGCGCAGAGCTGCGTCACGCTGCCGGTGATTATCGTTTCGATATTTTCAAGGGCCTTTGGCGTTTCAACGTCCATAAGGGAAAGAGCTTTATCGGAAAGCTTCAGCCCGTATTTTTTTATTACGGCGTGGGCGTCGGCGCTGGTCGAGCTGTCGGGGCAGGCGGGGCCGGAGGCTATCATGTCCAGCGGGTCGCCTATTATATCGGAAAGGATTATCGAAACAATGCGCGCGCCGCCGCAGGCCATGGCGAACCTGCCGCCCTTTATGGCGGAGAGCCGCTTGCGTATGGTATTCATCTCGGTTATATCCGCGCCGGAGGAGAGCAGCTGCCTGTTTATATCCTGCAATTCCTCAAGGGGTACCAGCGGGCTTTCAAACAATGCGCTGCCGCCGCCGGAAATAAGCAATATCAGCGTATCCTCCGGGGTGAGGCTATGGGCGAGGGACAAGGCAGCCTCCGCCGCGCGCACCGAGTTATCGTCCGGCACGGGATGCCCCGTCTCGTATATGGCGATATTTTTCGAAAAGCCGCCCCCGGAATGGCCGTATTTGGTTATGACCACGCCCGATTCAATGCGCCCGCCCAGCCGGTCGTATGCCGCCCTTGCCATCTGATACCCCGCCTTGCCTATTGCCGCAAGCTTTACCCTGCCGGGCAGGCTGACGGAGCCGAGGGCCGCCTTTACCGCGCTGCCGGGCATGGCTCTCTCTATCGCTTCTTTTATGATAAGCCGCGCGTCGTCACATATATTCATACGGCCGGTTCTCCTGTGCAGAGTGGATTTGGGTAGTTTTGAACTATTGTACAAAATAACGGACCGGTATGCAACCTTGCGGCGGGGCAAACCGTTTAGTATAATGTACGGAAGGTACATAAAAACACAACACGGAGGATAACGTTCATTATGAAGAAAAGCATGATAAAGCTCATCGCCCTCGGCATGTGCGCCGCCATGCTCACCGGCTGCGCCGCGTCCGGCGGGGTAAAGAACCTTACCGACGGCGTAAGCGCGGCGGATATAACCCTGCCCGCGGTGACCGACTATACCATGATAGGCGACCTTGGCGCGGGGCTGATGCGGTACGCGGCGGCGCAGGACGCCGAAAACCCTGTGATCTCCCCGCTTTCGGCGTATCTTTGCATTGCCATGCTCATGCCCGGGGCAAAGGAAAACACCATGGCGGAGTTTGAAAAAATACTCGGCGCGGACTGGGAGAAGGTCGCAGCCCTTGCGGCCAGTATAGAGGCTCAGCTTAAAAATACCGGGGGCAGCACCAAGCTCGACCTTGCAAATTCCATCTGGACGGATGACGACAGGGCCGTTATAGAGGAGGAATGGCTAAAGACCGTAAAGGCGTATTTCGGCCCCGAGGTATATACCGCCGACCTGCCCAGCAATGAGGCCCTGAAGGCGATAAACAAGTGGGTGAACGACAAGACCAACGGCATGATACCCAAGCTCCACGATGACAATTACGACAATGACACCATAATGGTGCTGCTCAACGCGCTCTATATGAAGGCGGAATGGGCGCACAAGTTCGACGCCGAGAGCACGAACGACCGTGAGTTCACCAGGGCGGACGGCAGCGCCGTTACCGTACCGTTCATGAATATGTACGAAGCCTATGAGAGCTACATAAAGACCGACGACGCGGAGGGCATAATGCTGCCCTATGACGACGGCAGGCTGGCCTTTATAGCCCTGAAGCCCGGCAGCGGCGACGCGCGGAGCTATGCCGCCTCCCTTACCGGGGCCAGACTGAAGGAACTTATCGCCGCCGCAAAGGCTGATACCTTCGTTACGGTAAATATACCGAAGTTCAGCACCGGCTACTCGGTATACCTTACGGATGCGCTCAAGGCCATGGGCATGACCGACGCCTTTGATCCTGCCCTTGCGGATCTTACCGGCGTGGGCGGGGGCGTTGACGGCCCGCTGTATATATCCTCTGTATTCCAGAAGGTAAAGGTAGACGTGGACGAGGAGGGAACGGAGGCCGCCGCCGTAACAGAGGTCGCCATAGCCGGAACCTCGCTTATCGTGGAAGAGCCCATAGTGCTGACCTTCGACAAGCCCTTCGTATACGCAATAGCGGATACCGAGACCGGCGTGCCGCTCTTTGTGGGCGTAATGGAGAACCCCGAGGCGAAATAAAAAACAATCATAAAAATCAAAAAAAGCGGCTTTAAGCCGCTTTTTTGGTATTGATGGGACAAGCCCTAATCGTCAATATCCTTATCATGCTTGACTACTTCGCCGGAAAGGGCGTCTATATGATATTCATACTCAAAGCCGCCGCACCTGAAATCTATCTCATATACCGTGCGGCCGTCCTCCCTGTCCAGCTTGCATTCGTATTCGGTTATGCCGCTGCCGTCGAGCCCGGCGTGTGAAAGGGCCGCTGACCTTGCCTTTTCCTCGCCTATATAGGCGCTGCCGGCTGATGGCTGCTCGTTATTTTTATCATCCTTCGAGTTTTCCTGCTTTTTCCCGCCGTCCGCATTTTCCGCCGGGCCGCCCTCGCTTTTTAGTATTTCGCCGGTATTAGCGTCTATATCGTATTCATACTCCCTGCCGTTCCAGTCAAACTCCAGCTCGTAGATCATGGCCCCGCGCTCATAGTCCATTTCGAGCTCATAGCCGAGTATTTCATCGGCCTTCGCCCCGGCGTGGGCAAGGGCTATTGCCTTTGCCCTTTCCTCGCCTATATAGGCGCTGTCGCTGGCGGAGCCCTCCGCCGTTACGTTGGCTATTCTCTTGCGGCCGGATTCGCCTATAAGGTTCAGCTGGTTCACGCTGAGCCCGGCCAGCTCCTCAAAGGTATGGGCGGCGTTGTTTTCGGTTATCTGCTTTATGAGCTGAGCCTTTCCCTCGGTTATGCCGTATTGCTCCGCAAGGCGCTTTATGTCGGGATCATCGCTTATGGTCTGGCTGAGCACCGCTCCCCTGAAGCTGCCGCTATCCAGCATTCCCTTTACCTCGGCGCTCAGTCTGCTCTGCATTTCCGCGCCCTTTACGGGATCGTCGCTGTCCACGCTTATAAGTATGGAGTTGGCCATTTCGGATATATATCCTTCCCTCAGCATTGAGCCTATTATGGCGTTTACAGCTACGTTGAGGTCGCTCCCCTTGAGCTTCATATCGCCTATGACCTTCGCCCCGTCCTCGTTTTTGGGGCTTACCGATACCACCTGCTCCTTCCTGTTCACCCCAAGCTCTATGCTCGGGTTGACGTCGAGGGCCACGGTAGAGGCTATGCTGTGATCGACCCCGTAAAGATATGCTCCCGTCAATATCAGAACCATCGCCGCTGCCGCCGCAACGATCCTGCTCAGTATTCTGCCGCTTTTCTTTTTTGCCGTATTTTCCAATATTATTACCGTCCCTTTCCGCTTTTCGCATTTTTCCATTACTTCATTAAGGTTATTCGGAGCGGCATTGCCAAATGCCCGCCTTACGCTTTCTTCCGTATGCCTGCTGCTCATTTTAAATGCCCTCCCTTTTTTTCGAGTTTTGATTTCAGCTTTTTTATCGCCCGGCTGTATTTTGAAAGCACCGTCGCAAGCGGCAGGCCGAGAAGCTCCGCCGTTTCCCTGTGCTTCATGCCGCCTACGGCATGGAGTATCACTACCTGCCGCTCGCTGTCGTCCAGAGCCTTCAGGCACTGCTCGAGCACCAGCCTGTCCTCCGGCGAGGCCGGGGTCTGCTCAAGGTATTTATCCCAGTCCTCCTCCGGAATGTCGGAACGCCTTCCCCGCTCGCGCAGCTTTTCCATGCACAGGTTTCTGGTTATCGTTATGAACCAGGCCATCGGCTTGCCCTGCGGCTTGTATCCCGCCGCGCCGAGGCAGGCGCGCACAAAGCTTTCCTGCGCTATTTCCTCCGCATCATGGGGGTTTTTAAGAAGGGACAGCGCAAAGGCGTAGACGGAAGGATTGGCAATGCGATACAGCGGCTCCATGGCGTCCGCGTTTCCCCTTGCCAGTTCCATCATGCAGTTCTCCATTTCCTCCCGCCGGCTCTGCCCGCATTCGACGGCTGCATTCAGGCATATAAGCATATCCTCTTACTCCTTTCACTCCGTAAACGGAGAATACCCGGTTTTTATTGCAAATATTTTTTTATATGATCCATATATTCGACGCCGTACCGCTCCATCGAAAAAGCCCGCCATGAAAAATGGCGGGCTCAGCTAACGTTCTTCGGAGTTAAACGGATGCTTTTGTGTCTTATCAGTCTGCTACATAGGGCAGCAGGGCGACGATGCGGGCGCGCTTTATGGCGATAGCCAGCTCGCGCTGATGCTTTGCGCATACTCCGCTCATGCGGCGGGGCATGATCTTGCCGCGCTCGCTCACATACTTGCGAAGACGTGCGGTATCCTTATAATCGATATGCTCGACCTTATCTACACAGAAACCGCATACCTTACGCCTGGATTTGCGGGGACGGGGCTTCATTTTGCGCTCTTCCATTTGGTGAATCTCCTTTCATTGGCTGGATGATGGCCCCTCGTCAGAAGGGCAGCTCGTCGTCCTCTACCTCGGAAAAGCCCTCGGGTGCAGGGGCGCTCTGGCGCTCAAAGCCGCCGCGGGCGCTGCCGCTGCCGCCATCCTGGCCCTTGGGGGTGAGGAATTCGATCTCATCTGCGATTATTTCAGTAATATATCTCTTTGAGCCGTCTTTCGCGTCGTAGCTGCGGTTCTGTATCTCGCCTATAACGGAGACCTTGCGCCCCTTGGAAAGATATTTGCCGCAGAGCTCGCCGAGCTGGCGCCACGCTACGATGTTGAAAAAGTCGGATACCCGCTCCCCGGCCTGATTCTGGAAGCGGCGGTTCACGGCGATGGTGAAGGTGCACACTGTGGCGCCGCTGCCGGTGGTCCTGACTTCAGGGTCGCGGGTGAGGTTGCCGATAAGGATCGCCTTGTTCATTTTGATACCATCCTTTCAGCTAAAATTTTTGTTTTATCAGCCGTTCTGGCGAACTACCATGTAACGCAGGATGCTTTCGTCATTCCTGAAGTTACGCTCAAGCTCGCGGGGCAGCTCGGGAGCTGCTGCGAAATTCACCAGCACATAATAGCCCTCGGTCTTATAGTCGATGGGGTAAGCCAGCTTTTTGCGGCCCCACTCATCGGTCTTTTCGATCTCGCCGCCGTTGGCGGTTATGATGCCGGAGAACTTTTCGATAACGCCCTTGATGGCCTCATCCTCCAGCTCAGGGGTAACGATGTACATAGCTTCGTACTTGTTCACGCTTTTCACCTCCTTATGGTCTTGTGGCCCTGCCGCGCCTTGGGCAGAGCAAGAAGCACGTTAGCTTTCGTATTATATCACCGGAAAAGCCCCCGCGCAATAGCTTTTTTAAGAAAAATAAGGGCTTTTTGCCCATTTAGGGGCGGCATATCCCGCGGTTGTTAAAAAGGGAAATAAGTTGTATAATAAATCATCTGTACAAGGAGAAATTTGGCACTTGAAGCATTTGAGCATAAAAGCCGCCCTCGCCGCCCTCGGCATAGGCGCGGGGGCCGTGGCGGCAGCGTATATTTTCCCGATAGGCCTTATAATAATGCCGGCGCTGCTGGCCTTTGCCGGCACGGTATGGGGGTACGGGGCGCTTGCCATAGCCGCAATAACGGCGGCGGGCGGCATAATATGCCTGGCGGGGACCGTGGACGCGAGCATATTGGGCGCGCTGGTCATGTTCATACCTGCGGGCATCGCCATGGCCTATATCTTCAAGAACAGGCTGCCCTACCGCACCGCGGCGGTCACGGGCGCGTTCTTTGCGGCAGTGGGCATATACATAATGACCTGCGCGCCGGCGCTCATGGAGGGGGAAGGCCCGTTCGCCTATTATTCAGAGTACATGGCCGCCCTCGGCGACGCCGTGGAAAAAACCGCGGCGGAGATGGGGATAACCGGCGACAAAGCCGAAGCGCTGCGCAAAATGGCGGCATATCTTGAATACAAGGCTCCGGACATGGCGGTAATGGCGATGATGTGCCTGGGCATGGGAGCGGGGCTTGCAAACACCGTGACGGCAAGGGCGCTTTGCCGGGCGAAGGGCGCGGCGCTCAAGCCCATGGCGGGGTTCTGCCGGTGGCAGCTTTCCCGGGGCTTTACCCATGGCAGCATTGTGATGATAATAGGCGCGATAATAATATCGGCGCTCAGGATAACAAATTCCTCCGCGATAGTTACGGCGGTGGAATGCGCGGTGGCGGGGCCGTATGCCCTTATGGGCGTATGCCTTATGGCGTTCATGGTGAAGATGAAGCTCAGGGGCACGGCGTTCATGATAATATCGGCGGCGGCGCTGGTGCTGCTTTTCCCATACAGCGTTTACGGGCTTTGCATAATGGGCGCGGCGGACAGGCTTTTCCGTATGCGCAGAGGCTACCTGGAGCGAATGCAAAAATAAGCCGGGACAAGGCTCATTTCCTTGAGGGAGGAAGGTATTATGGATAAAAAACCGCAGCTTGCGTTCATACCTCTTTTCATAGCGGCGGCGGCGGCCTGCGGGCTGCTGACGGTATGCCTGGCCCAGAAGTGGGCGGCCCATGCGCTGTTTGCGGTGTGCGTGGTCTCCTTTTGCGCAGGCATGATAGCGGTGGCCTCCTATAAGAAGGCGGTCAAATACGCCATGAACGACATATTCCGGGAAAACGACACCACGGCAGGCAACATCATAACCAACATAGCCATACCCTGCGTGCTGTTTGACGGCGACGGAAAGATAGTTTGGAGCAACAACGCCTTCTCGGAGCTGTATCCCGGCGCAAACATACGAAAGCTGATACCCGATATGGATCCGCGCTTTCCGAACAAGGCCCAGTCCGTGGAGTACAACGGCAGCCAGTTCCAGCTCATGAGCATGCCGGTGCAGCGCATACGCACGGAAACGCGGCTCACCTTCCAGTACTGGCTGGACAGGACAGAGGCGCTGCATTATTCCCGGCTTTATGAGGAGCAGATGCCCACGGTCGGGCTTATACAGGTGGATAATTACGACGACCTTATGACCGACAGGCAGTTCCACCGCAACAGCGTGCTCTCGGAGGTGGAACGCCGGGTGAGCGACTTTGTTACCGCCATGGAGGGCGTATACAGAAGATACGACAACAGCAAGTTCTTCTTCGTATTTGAGGCGAAGCGCATAACCGAGCTTGAGCAGCAGCGCTTTACCCTTCTCGATGAGGTGCGCGAGATAGATACCGGAACCGGCCAGCCGGTCACTCTTTCCATCTCCATAGGCGTGGCGGACAGGATAGCCGCCTCCGACGAGTCGGCCAGAAACGGCATGCAGCTGGTGCTGGGCCGCGGCGGAGATCAGGCGGTGGTAAAGCGGGGCGCGAACTATGCCTTTTACGGCGGCAAGCGGCAGGTGACCACAAAGAATTCAAGGGTAAAGGCGCGGCTCTTCGCGGAGGCGCTGCATCAGCTAATGAGCACGGCGGACGCGGTATTCATAATGGGGCACAGGCTGCCGGATATGGACTGCGTCGGCGCGGGACTGGGCATAATGCGCTGCGCAAAGAGCATAAGCTGCCCCGCGTACTTCGTGCTGGATGAATCCAACGCCAGCATAGACGGGGCGATAGAGGCGATGAAGGAAAACAAGGCGTACAGGGACACCATAAGGACGCCGGAGCAGGCCGCCCAGATGATGCGCTCCTCCTCGCTGCTGATAATAGTCGATACCCAGCGCAAAAGCTCTGTGCTCAGCGCGGAGCTGCTCGCAAGGGCTTCAAAGACGGTAGTGATAGACCACCACAGGCGGGCGGTGGATTCCATACAGAACCCCACCCTCAACTACCTTGAGGCGGGCTCCTCCTCCGCCTGCGAGATGGTGACGGAGGTGATACAGTATTTTGACGACGGCCTCAAGCCCACCACCTTCGAGTGCGGGGCGCTGCTTGCGGGCATAACCATGGATACCAAGCATTTCTGCTTCAACACCGGAGCGCGCACCTTTGAGGCGGCGAGCTATTTAAGGCGCAACGGCGCGGACAACACCACCGTAAAGATGATGTTCCAGGACGATATGCAGACCTACCGCAACAGGGCGAAGGTAGTGGAAAACGCCATAATAATGGAGCAGGGGATAGCCATATCCGTATGCCCCGCGGGCATGGAGTCCACCAACCTGATAGCCGCCCAGGCGGCGGACGAGCTGGTGAACATAAAGGGCATTCAGGCCTCCTTCGTGCTTGCGGAGCGGGGCCAGGTGATATACATAAGCGGCAGGAGCCTCGGGGATATAAGCGTACAGCTTATACTCGAAAAGCTGGGGGGCGGCGGGCATCAGTCCATTGCCGGCGCGCAGCTTAAGGACGTTACCATGGACGAGGCCATAAGCAGGCTTACGGAAAGTATAAACAGCTATTTAAAGGAGGCACATGAGAAATGAAGGTTTTACTGACACAGGACGTTAAGGGCAAGGGCAAGGCCGGCGACATCATCAACGCGAACGACGGCTACGCAAGGAACTTCCTCATCCCCAGGGGACTGGCGGTCGCGGCGGACGCAAACAATATGCACGCCGCGAGCATTAAAAAGCAGGCAGACGAGCACCGCAGGGAGGTTGCGAGGCAGAACGCAAGGGCCCTTGCGGACGAGATGAAGGGACTCACCGTAAAGGTCTACGCCAAGGCGGGAAGCGGAAAGCTGTTCGGCTCGATAGGCGCGGCCGAGATAGCCGAGGCGCTAAGGGAGCAATACGGGATCGAAGTGGATAAAAAGCGCATAAAGCTGGAGGAGCCCATAAAGTCTCTGGGCATAACCGACATAACCGCCCACCTTTACGAGCAGACCGACACCAAATTCAAGGTAGAGGTGCTGCCCCTGGAGACGGGCAAGAATTAAAGACCCATAAGAGCGAGAGGACAGGATATGGAAGAACCCCGCGTACCCAACACGCCGCCCCACAGCCTTGAGGCGGAAAAATCCATACTGGGCAGTATGCTGCTGTCCCATACAGCCGTTGAGCAGGCCATGGAGACGCTTGACGCTTCCGATTTTTACCTTGCGCGGCATCAGGATATATTTCAGGCGGCAAAGGGCTTATACGACAGGGGCGAGGCCATAGACAGCGTGACCGTCATAGACGCGCTGGACCGCATGGGCAAGCTTGCCGCCGTGGGCGGGGTGATGTACATCACCGAGCTTTCGCTGTATGTGCCGAGCGCGGCAAACGCAGCCCACTATATAAAAATAGTTGAGGAGCGCAGCGTGATGCGGCAGCTCATAGAGGCCAGCACAGCCATAGCCTCGGACGCCTTTTCGGGGGAAAAGAGCCTTGAGCAGATGCTGGACGACGCGGAGCGGGCCATATTCAACATATCCATGAAAAAGACCTCGGACACGCTGGTGCATATCAGCGAGACGGTGCTGACCTGCTATAACCGGGTGGGAGAGCTTATGAAGCTCAACGGCGCCCTCACCGGGGTCACAACGGGCTTTGCCGATCTCGACAGGCTGACATCGGGTATGCAGCCGAGCGACCTTGTGATAATCGCCGGCCGCCCCTCCATGGGCAAGACCGCCTTCGCGCTCAACCTCGCCCAGAACGCGGCCATAAAGGGAAAGAAAACCGTCTGCATATTCAGCCTCGAGATGAGCCGGGAGCAGCTTGTTCAGCGTATGCTCTGCTCCGATTCCGGCGTAAATATGCAGTCCGTCCGCACCGGCGCCATAACCGATGCGGAGCTGATACGCATAGCGTCCTCCCTTGATCCCCTCTCCAGGGCGAACATATACATAGACGATTCCGCCGGGTGCAGCGTGGCCGAGATACGCAGCAAGTGCCGCAGGCTGCAATCCCGCGTAGGGCTGGATATGGTGGTCATAGACTATCTGCAGCTCATGCAGACCTCCGGCAGGTACGATAACCGCGTATTGGAAATATCCGAAACCACGCGCAAGCTGAAGATACTCGCCCGGGAGCTGAACGTCCCCATTCTGCTGCTGAGCCAGCTTTCCCGAGGCCCGGAGCAGCGCACGGATCACCGGCCCATAATGGCGGATCTTCGCGAATCCGGCGCTATCGAGCAGGATGCGGACGTGATAATGCTGCTGTACCGCCCCGCCGTTTACGACGCGGAGGCGGACAACACCACCGAGGTGATAGTCGCAAAGCACCGCAACGGGCCTACCGCTACGGTAAAGCTGGCCTGGATAGACAGCAGCGCCAAATTCGCGGATCTCGATACCACGGGCCGGGACGAGGGTTTTTAAAAGATATGAGCCTTCTTCTTTTCTCTTTCTTTTCGGGAAAAGAAAGAAGAAAAGAAGCAAAAGAGAAAGAAAAGCCGACAGGAAAATATAAAAAGGAACGGAGGGAACCGTTCCTTTATTGTTTTGATTTTTGTAAGCTTTTCTCTTTCTTTTTGCTGCTTTTTCTGTTCTCCTTTCTCGAAAAGAGAAAGAAAAAGCAGAGGCAGAAGCAAAGCCTTATTTATGCCCGTGCTTGTATAGCTGCCGGTTGTCCAGCGCCCACTGGCGCTCGGTGAATTCGCCGTCGCCTACGGCGGCGAGGGCGTCGAACATCTCGAACATACGGGAATCCAGCACGTCCATCTGGCTGACTATCTCGGCCTCCGGGAACATGGGCGGCTTTGGGCTGCCGTATTCCGGCACGCTGTGGTGGGAGAGGAGTATATGCTGCACCAGCTCCTTGGTGGAGGGGTCTATCATAAGCTCCGCCGCCGCCCGCTCAACTATCGCCACGCCCATGCTTATATGGCCGAGGAGCTGGCCGGGGGTGCTGTAACCCGTCGCCAGGCCGAGCCCGCCTACCGTCAGCTCCGGCACCTTGGCTACGTCATGGAGTATTATGCCGGCATAGACCAGCTCGCAGCTAAGCGTTGGATAAAGCTTTTTGTATATGCCGCAGACGGCCTCCGCCGCCTTGAGCATGGTATGGGTATGGTAGAGCAGGCCGCCCCGCATGGCGTGATGCAGCTTGAGCGCCGCGGGATAGCGCAGCAGCTCATCGCGGTTTTCCTTTAGTATGTACTGGGTGAGCATACGCAGATCGTTATCCGTAAAGCTCTCCGTGACCTTTATTATCGCATCGTACATTTCCTGAGGGGGAAGCGGCGCGCAGGGCACAAGGCTTGCCATATCCACATCGTCGGAATCCCTCGCGGCGCGTATGCGGTCTATTTTAAGCTGCTCCGAGTCCTTCCATATGTTTACCGTAGCCCGGATTTTGACTATGCTGTCCGGCTCGTATACGCCGTGCTGCTCTATGCTGTAATCCCAGAGCTTGGCGGATATTTCGCCGCCGGCATCGGCAAGCACCATATCCAGATAGTCGCTGCCCTTTACGTTGCTCTTTATTGCCACGGATTTGACCACGCAAAAGCCCTCCACCTGGTTCCCGGCGGGGTTTACTATGTTGTTGAGCAGGTTCATGCGGCCCATGACGCTATCCTCCTTATGTTTATAGGGCTATTATATCATAATACGCGCCCCGCCGGAAATAAAATGCTTTTATGTAGTCTGAAACGCCTTATTCTGATATAATGTACGCAACCTTTTATGATGCCAGAACGTTTAAAATACAGATGAAGGGCAGGTAAGCGTACATTGACCCCCAAGAGCATTGAAGCCATATACAGGGAAAACTGTAAAATGGTTTACTGGGCGGCGTATTCCGTGCTGAAGCGGGAAAGCGACGCCATGGATATCGCTCAGAGCGTATTCCTACGGGCGATAAAAAACGCGGATAAGCTGAATAAAATGGAGGACGGGCAGATAAAGGCGTGGCTGTACCGCGTGGCCGTAAACCTTTGCTATGACGCGGGCCGCAGGCTGAAGCGGGAGATACCCGCCGAGGAGCTGCCCGAGCCGCAAACCGACAGGGAATACGAGCTGCCCGAGGCCGCCGCCATATCCGGCGAGCAGCGGGAGCGGGTAAGGCGGGCCATCGACGCGCTGCCGGATATATACCGGGAAACGGTGCTGCTGCATTATTATTCGGGCTTGGACTACAAGACCATAGCGGCAATGCAGGGCAGCGCCGAGGGAACGGTGAAATCCCGGATATTCCGGGCAAAGGAAAGGCTCTATGAGCTGCTGAAGGAAGAAGGTGAGAAGAATGACTGACAGGCTGGATGAGCTGCTGTTCTCAATAGGCGAGGAAGAAAACGGCAGGGTGGATTTTGACCAGATGTACGCAGAACTTCTCAAAAAGCAGAGCGAGGAGGAAGCAAAGCGCAGCAAAAGGCGGGCGCGCTTCGTGCGCTATGGCGCTATGGCGGCCTGCGCGGTGGCGCTCATAGGCATAGGCGCGGCGGCGATAAGTGATAGCATGAAAAAGCCCGAGACGCTTATGATGTCCGCCATGGAAGAGGAAGCCGCGGAGGAAGCGCCGCAGTCTGTTGAAGCCGCTCCGGCGGATGAAGCCCCTATGGAGGAGGCGGGAACGGCAGCGGAAGGGCCGATGGTGGCAGCGGCGGCCCCCGATACCGAAGCGGCCGAAGCGCCGAAAGCTGTCCCGGAGGAAAGAACGGCGGATAACGCAAAAAGCCAGGCCACGGCGGCTGCCGCGCAGGAGACCGCAGAGATAGGCACCTGCGCAGACGCTAAGAGCAGGCTCAAGGCGGCGGGCATAGAGGCGGAGCCCTATGAGGGCGATGACGCGCCGCAGGAAGGCTATGCGCTGATGATGGGCGGGGGCGAGGCGATATGGAACGCCGGAAGCGGGGTATATAAGGTAACGCTGAATGGCGACATCGCGGCGCGGCTTAAGAAGCTTTGCGAATAAAAAACATAATAAAAAAGGGGCGGCGCGCCGCCCCTTTTTTTGCTTAGGCCCTGTTACAGTATATCTTCCTTCACGCTTTCCGGCGGCGTATCCAGCTGCCAGGGATCCCTGAGATACCCGCGCAGCAGCTTGAAGGCGGAGGCGTAGTAAAAGCCGTCGCATATGCGCTCGTCGGTGGTGAAGGTATAGGGTATGTAGTGTACCTCGGCTACCGTGCCGTCCCGCTGCACCTCAAGGCGCTTTTCCTTTGCGCCGAAGCTGCAGAATACCGGCACGTTGCCGAAATCGTAAAGGTGATGGAATACCGGAGGTATGCCAAGGCTTCCCATGCTGGTTATGAAAAGGCTGCCGTGGAAGGGGCTGACCTTTATCAGGGAAGCGGGTATCAGCCCGAAGTAATCCATGAATTTGAGCATGCCCATGACGAGCTTCAGCACGAGCCCGGGTATGTAGTTAAGGACCTTGGCGGTGTCGTCAAAGGAGGAGGTCTCCTCCTTGGCTGCCTTTATGGTGGAATTGAGCACCTCATATACCTGCGCGGCGGTGGCGTCCTTCGGGAATACCGCCTTTATGACGGTATCCGGGGAGTCGGTGCGCATTTCCTTTTTAACGTCCATATTGACCCATATCTCGTTGCGGGCATAGAGCTTCTGGCCGGAAAGGAAGCGGTTGAGCGCGGGGCGCTGCGATACCGTGCGCACATAGGCCGCAAGCAGAACATGGGTTATGCCGAAGCTGTCCAGCCCCTCAGATCGCTTCTGGCGGATATAGTCCTCCATCGCGGCTACGTCCACGCTGTAAGCGAGCAGGTTGGACGCGCCGTTCCTTCGGGGCATTATGTGCCACGCCACGCGGTCCATGGGGTTGAAGCCGCGTATCCTTCGGCCCTCGTAGCGGTCGCCAAAGCGGCGCTTTATGTTGTTCCCACTCAAAAAATATTTACCCCCTGCTGAAGAAGTATAGTGAAGTCCATACATTATTTATGATAATATTTTATTCCCGCAGGGCTGATGTGTCAATGGCGGTGAAGGAATGGATAAATAAATTAAGAAACGCTCAAAAAAAGCAGAATAGTGGTTGCAAGCGTGAGCGGCCCGGGGTTATTATTTAATAGTACCCCATAAGGAGCTGAACAACACATGATGACAGAAGAAGCACAGGCTGTTCTCCGGGATCTTGACGACCATAAATTCGCTAAGGTAAAGGAAGCTGTCCGCGATATGCATTACGCAGACGTCGCGGAGCTTTTTGAGTCCATAGAGGATCAGGAAACAGCCGTGCTGCTGTTTCGGCTGCTGCCCAAGGACACCGCGGCAGAGGTGTTCTCATATATGGAGAGCGAGAACCAGGAGCAGCTTTTGACGGTACTTACGGATAAGGAGCTCAGGCACATACTGGATGAGCTGTATCTGGACGACTATGTGGACCTCATCGAGGAGATGCCCGCCAACGTGGTAAAGAGGGTATTAAAGAACTCCTCGCCGGAGAACCGCAAGCTCATAAACCAGTATCTGCAATACCCGGAGGATTCCGCCGGAAGCCTGATGACCAACGAGTACGTCTACCTGAAGCAGACGCTTACCGTGAATCAGGCGCTGGCTGTGATAAGGGCCAACGGCGTAGATAAGGAAACCATAAACAAATGCTACGTGCTGGACGACCAGCACCACCTTGACGGCGTAGTGAGCCTCAGGGATCTGATACTTGCGGATCCCCACGCCAGGGTCGGGGACATAATGCGCACCAACGTGATAAGCGTGAACACCAACGACGACCAGGAGGAGGTCGCCAAGATGTTCTCCAAGTACGATATGCTCTCCATGCCCGTTGTGGACAGGGAAAACAGGCTGGTGGGCATAATCACCATAGACGACGTGGTGGACGTGGTTCAGGACGAGGCTACCGAGGACTTTGAGAAGATGGCAGGTATAGTGCCGAGCGAGGACACATACCTCAAGACCCCGGTTTTCACCATATTCAAAAGCCGCATAATGTGGCTGATGGTGCTGATGGTCTCCGCAATGGTATCCGGCGCGCTGATAACCCACTTTGAGGGGGCCATATCCGCGCTGCCGATACTTGTTTCCTTTATCCCGATGCTCATGGGCACCGGCGGAAACAGCGGCAGCCAGACCTCTACTACCGTAATACGAAGCATGGCGCTGGATGAGATAGAGCTTTCCGACTTCTTCCGCGTATGGTGGAAGGAGGTGCGGGTAGCGCTCCTTTGCGGCTTTGCCCTTGCGGTGGTGAATTATATAAGAATAGTATTGCAGTATCACGACTGCGCGGTGGCGCTTACCGTAAGCCTGACGCTTATAGTGACTGTGCTGGTGGCGAAATCGCTGGGCTGCATACTGCCTATGCTTGCAAAAAAGCTTAAGCTGGACCCTGCCCTCATGGCTTCGCCCATGCTTACCACCATAACCGACGCCTGCTCAATACTCGTGTTCTTCATATTCGTAATGGCGATACTGGGCGGAAGGCTGTAAAAATATCCAAAGGAGCGGCTTTTGGCCGCTCCTTTGAAAAAGCACCCTTTCAGATGCATTCCACTCCATAGAGCCTGAGCGCCAAGCGGCGGACCAGCCGCCTGCGGTTCCGGCGCACCGTTGCGGGATCGCAGCGCAGGCGCAGCGCCGCGTCGGCGTCCTTTACGTTGTCGAAGTACTTCAGCTCTATGGTCAGATAATAGGGGTCCTCCCCTATGGAGCGCAGGGCGTGCTGCATTTTGCGGACTTCTCGCTCGTCCGCCGCCAGCCGCGCCCTGAGTTCTGCCATCTGGGCGGAATGTACCTCCTCCGGCGTAAGGCGCATACCGGGGCGTATGAGGCGCACAAGGGACGCGGAGTGGCGCCTAAGCGCCTCCACGCCGCAGTTTTCCAGCTCCGTAAGCTCCTCGCGGTTGTCCTCTATGCGCTCGCGTATTATGGGCAGGGCGTACAGCCTGCGCTCCGTGGCCGCCATGGCCGCCTGGGCCGCGTTGCCGTCCCTATGGCCTCCGCCATAGTATATATCCAGCGCGGGTACGCTCAGCATGTGGTTTTCGGCTTCAGAATGATTCATCTTCTGATCCTCCTTTGAATAGTAATGGCAGAACGTTTGTTCGATTGTTTGCTGTAACCAGATAATACAACCCCGGGGAGAGCAACGTCAATAATAAAAAACAAACTTATACCGAAAAAGGTACTTTACTACGCAAACCTGCACAATTCGCGCCTTAAAAACGCCTTTAAACTGTCGTTGAAAGGCAGGCTCCGCAGGTTTATACTGAATACGGTGAAAAAAAGGCTCCGCGCCGGAAGGACGAACGAAAGGTTCGCCCTTTTTTGTTGCGTGAAATTTTCAGAAAGGAGGAAAACAGTATGATACTTGAGCTCAAGGGGATACCCAACCCGAAGCAGGCGGAATTTTTCCGCTCTATTGCGCGGCACACGGCCTACGGAGGGGCCAGGGGCGGCGGCAAGAGCTGGGCCATGCGCAGGAAGCTGGTGCTGCTGGCGCTGAATTATCCCGGCCTTAACGCCCTCATAATGCGGCGGACGCTGCCGGAGCTGAGGGAAAACCATGTCATACCGCTGCTCAAGGAGCTTAAAGGGGCCGCAAAATACAACGCGGCGGAGCGAGTATTCAGGTTTCCCAACGGCAGCAGGCTGCGGCTTGGCTATTGCGACAGCGCCGGCGACGTCTATCAGTACCAGGGGCAGGAATACGATGTGATAGGCCTTGAGGAGGCGACCCACTTTACCGAGGAGCAGATGCAGTTTCTCACCACCTGCAACAGGACGGTGCGGCGGGACTTTTCCCCGCGGATGTACTATACCTGCAACCCCGGCGGCGTAGGCCACGGCTGGGTAAAGCGGCTGTTTATAGACAGGGCGTACAGGCGGGGGGAGCGGGCGGCGGACTATGCCTTCATACCCGCGAGGATATACGACAACCCCGCGCTCGTCACCGCCGACCCGGAATACCTGAGGCAGCTTGAAAACCTGCCGGACGAGCTGCGCCGGGCCTACCTGGACGGGGACTGGGACGTGCTGGCGGGGCAGTTCTTCAGGGAATTCTCCCGGGCGAGGCACGTTATCGAGCCCTTTGAGCTGCCGGGCTGGTGGCGAAGGTTCCGCTCCATAGACTGGGGCTACAACGATCCCTGCGCCGTGCTCTGGCACGCGGTGGACGGGGAGGGCAGGGTGTATACCTACCGCGAGCTGTATCTGCGCTATACCCGGGCCGATGAGGTCGCGGAGCGTATAGTGAAGGAATCGGAGGGGGAGGACATAGCCTATACCGTGGCGTCGCCGGATATGTGGCAGAAGCGCGGCGCGGTGCTCAAGGCCAACGGCGGCTTTGAGGGGGAAAGCATAGCGGAGCTTTTTTCGCTTTCCGGGGTACCCCTTACCCCCGCGGACAATTCCCGCGTTGCGGGCTGGCAGCGGGTGCGAAGCTACCTTGCGGACGCGGAGGACGGCGAGCCGCGCCTCAGGATATTCTCCTGCTGCAAAAGCCTTATACGCACGCTGCCGGGGCTGATATTCGATGAACGGGACCGGGAGGACGCGGCCCAGGGGGAGGATCACGCCCCGGAATCCCTCCGCTATGCGCTCATGTCCCGCCCCGCCGCGGCGGCGGAGCCCAGGAGAAGGAGCAGCCCCGCCTACGACCCCTTCAGCGAGGAGAGGGAGGCCGGGCCGGGCTTTCTTGCAAAGTAAGGAACGAACAAAAAAGGAGATATCATATGCAGACCATACAGGAAAATATCAACGTTCAGGCCATATACGGCCTGTTTGAGGAATACAGGAACGCCTACGGCAGGGAGTGGGAGCGCCTGGAGAGGTGCGAGAGGATGTACCGGGGCGATCACTGGCACGACGTGCCGGAGGCGGACCCAAATGAGCCCCGGCCCGTCACGCCAATAATCCAATCCACCATAGAAAACATCAGGGCGGATCTTATGGATCAGTGCCCGGAGGCCATAATCACCGCGGACAGCCCGGAATACGGCGAGATAGCGGAGCTGCTTACCGGCGCGATAAGGGAAAACCATATCCGCGCCGGATACGCGGGAGAGTACGCCAAGCTCGCCCACGACCTGCTGGTGGGCGGGTATATGGTACAGGAGGCGGGCTTTGACAAGAGGCTCAACTGCGGCATGGGCGGCGCGTTCATCCGCGAGGTAGACCCCAGGAGCATAATGTTCGACCCCTTATGCCCCGATATAGGGGACGGCAGGGCGGTGTTCAAGTTCGCCCCCTATCCCCGCGCCTGGTTCCGGCAGCATTATCCCGATAAGGAGCGGGAAATGGAGGCGGACGGGCTGCTGCTCAAGCCCGTTCGGGACAGCCTGCTCACGGTATCCGACGACGACAGCATAATGCTTATCGAATGCTGGCTCCGGGAATACGACCCGGATACCGACAGGTACTCCGTCAGGATGCTCAAGCTTGCCGGCGGCGTGCTGCTGGAGGACAGCGCAATTCAGCGCCCGGAGGGCTATTATGCCCATGGGGAATATCCCTTCGTGGTGACCGCACTGTATCCCAGAAGGGGAAGCTGCCTTGGCCTTGGCCTTGTGGATATGTTTGAGAACCAGCAGCTTTATTCGGATAAGCTGGATCAGATAGTGCTGAAAAACGCGCTGATGGCAAGCCATAACAAGCTGCTGGTCACCGGCGCCTCGGGCTTTGATATAGACGACCTGAGGGACTGGTCAAAGGAGGTGCATCGCGGCGAGAACCTCAACGGCGTAACATGGTTCTCTACCGCCCCGCTGCCCGGCTACATACTGGATTATATCCGCTCCATGCGAAACGGCATAAAGGAGGAATCCGGCGCAAACGACTTCTCGCGGGGAATGGCCGCGGGGGGCGTTACCGCGGCCTCCGCGATAGCCGCGCTGCAGGAGATGAGCAGCAAGCGGAGCCGCATGGCGGTAAGGGCCATACACGACGCCTTTGAGCAGGCGGTGAGATTGGAGATAGAGGTGGAGAGGGAGTACTGCATATTCCCGAGAAAGGTACGCCTGAAGAACCGCACGGATACCCTGATCGCCAATAAGCTAATGAAAAAGACCGCCCTCGGCAACGATATACCCCTGGAATTTACCGTATCCGTAAAGGTGCAGCGGGAGAACCGCTTCTCCGTCGCCGCCCATAACGAGCTCATGCTCAGTATGCTCAAGTGCGGCATGATAACCGCCGACGTGGCCCTCGAAATGATGGTATTTGACGGAAAGGAGCAGGTCCAGGAGCTTATGGCGAAAAAGCTGAAGGAAGCGGAAAGCAAGGCCGAAGGCGAGAGGCAAAAGGAGGGAGAGCAGGATGATCCCCGGGAGGAAGGCGGCCCGATAGAGAAGGAGCTTGCGGCTAAGAACGGGCAGAGCGCGGCATAATAGGAAAAAACACAAAGGGAGGATAGGACATTGAAGAAGGGAAAGGACATGGAGGATATTACCAATACCCTGAGGGGAGAGGGCAGGCGCGGGATACCGTCAGACGTTATGGGCAGCTACACCGGCATATATGACGACGAGGAGGATATGCAGCCGGTGCAGGACGCGGACGACCTTTAAAGAAAAAAAGAAGCGGCCGAAAGCCGCTTCTTTGGAGCTGCGCTACATTATTTCAAAGGAGTTAAGGCAGTATCCATCGCCGAGCTTTATAAACTCTGCCGAGGCTGCTGCTGCTGCGGCGGCGTCCGCCGCGCCGGGGGCGCCGCTCATGAGCACGCCGGTTACGGTGAGGCCGCCATCGTCAGTCAGCATTGCGTCCTCGCTCTGGAAGCCATAGAAGGGAGTGACCCGGGTGAGCTTTACGGAGCCATCCCCGGTAAATTCCACGCCGGGGCCGCTTTCCGGCGGCATAGCGGAGGAGAGGGGGAATTTATACGCGGAGCGGTATTCCTCCTCTGTGACGGTGCGGTGATCCCGGCCCTGAAGCCAGTACTCCCTGCAATAGGCCACGCCCTGGTCTCCTGTGGGTATGGAGCTTAGGCTGGTGAAGTCGGGGCCGCAGGCCGCCGCCGCGGCGTTGAGCATGGGCAATATACTGGCATACTCATCTGCGGTTATCACATCGCCCACGAAGTCAGGGTAAAGGGCGCTCTGGCCAAAGCTGAATTCCTGCTCGCCCATGGATTCATCCGCGACCGTTCCCGCGGGAAGGTATACGGTATAGCCCTCGTCCCCAACGGAAAAGCCGTTGTAAAGATCCAGCCGTTCCGCTATGTCCTCCTGAGTGAGGTCGCTGTAATAGCTGCCGTCGTCGGCTATTATGTTCCATATCTGCTGCGCTACGGTATCCTCCGGGTAATAGAGGCCGGATACGGAGGCGAGGCTCTGCTCATTGCCGTCGGAGTCCAGCACGATAAGATAGCGGCCGCGCTCCGGCTCGCCGTCCTCAAGGAAGGATATGGTCTCGGTAAACATTATGTTTGTGTATTCCCCCTGCAAGGGTTCAGCCCTGAATACAGAAAACTCGACCCTGGTATTGGGTATGAAGCTGCCCTCGCGCTCAGAGAGTGGAAGCTGCTCGGCGGTTATCCTCGTGTTCAGCTCGTCCTCATATTCGGCTACGGCCTCATTCATGGCGGCGTTTTGAAACACCGGGAGCCGCAGCTCCAGCATGAACCTTGCCGTATCCTCATCTGAGCCCTCAGGATAGTATACGGTTTTTGTCTCTGATGTATAGCCGTCTTTGGAGGGGGCGGCGGTCGCCTCCGGCGCGGGGAGGGGCGTGACGGCAGCGTCTGTTACAGGCTGCTCCGCCGGCCTTGCGCAGGCGCAAAGAAGCAGCGCCGCGAGAAAGGGGGATATTATCGCGAAAAGGGCTTTACGCATATGCACGTCTCCTCGGTGATCCTGATTTTCAGCTTCAGGATAACACAAAAGCGGAGCGCGCTTCAACGCATACCAAAAAAATTAACAAATATCACGGAAAGGAGCCAATATGGGAGAGGATAAAAAGCAGGACGTCCTGCAGAAGGACAGGAGCGAGGCGCTGGATTGCCTGAGGGACATATGCGCCAACGGGGGAAAGGACTCGGACCGAATATCCGCCGCCAAGCTGCTGCTGGAATACGGCGAAGGCGAAAGCGACAGCACGCTCACCGTCATAATGGAGGGCGCGGCCGGGGAGTATGGAAAATAAAAAAGGGGGGGTGACCCCCCTTTTTTTATTTGTCCGTATTTTTGGCTTCAGCTCAGGCTGTCGCGGTTCCGTTGCTCCCGGCGCGCCTGCCGCTCCCTGGCGGCCCGGCGGCGGGCTGCCTCCCGGCGCTGCTTCCTTTCGAGGGCGGTCAGCACCGCCATGGCGATAACGGATATGACCGTCAGCACCGCAAGCACTATGAGCGCTATGGTGAGGGCCCTGCTTATGGAATTGCCTACGGCTGCCCCGAGGGTGCTTATGGCGGACTGCTGGGCGTCGTCGGTCTCCTGAACGTTGCGCACGCCCAGCACCTCTGCTTTTATGTGGGCGGTATAGGTGTATGGATTGCCCGCAGGGTCGTTAAGCTGCACCACGAAGGTGAGATCCCGGGGCTCTCCCACGTATACTGTCTTGGTGGTCTCGAAGTTTCCGGCAGGCACCGTGTCGGTACGGTATATTTCGGTGAGCTTGGTCTGCTCCGCGCCGTTTTCATCGGTATAGGCGTCCTCCATGGATATGACGAGGTCTGTCATGGTCATGGAGCCGGTATTGTTAATATCGAAGCGCACGCCTATGGAGCCGGCGGAGTTCAGCGTCTCCGTCACGGCGGCGGTGAACTGTATGCCCAGGAGGTCTGGATCGATGTACTTTCGCACGACGTAGCTCTTGGTCTTGTCCTCGTATTTGTCGCCCGAGGTGGTGACGCCGGTTATGCTGAAGGTGACATAGCGCTCTTCCTCGGTAACTACGTTATAGGTGAGCTGGCGGTTCTCACCTATGGCGAGGGCGAAGGCCTCCGGATTGACGCGGTTGCCCAGATCGTCGGTTATCTTTATGTCGTTTATTTTCTGGTTGCCGTTGTTGGTAAGGTTCAGGGTAAAGGTAACGCCGGCGGCTGTAGCCTCGCCCTGTATCACCTCTACGGATATTCTGGAATTTACCATGCCAAGGGTCAATGCCGCGGCTGAGGCGGTGCCCTCTTCGTTGGTGAGCGTATCCTTGTATGTCACTGTGGGCTCTGAGGTCACGGTGCTTTTGCCCATCTTGTATACATACTGCACCTCGGAGGAGGCGCCGGCCTCTATGGTCTGCTTTTCCTTGAGCATGGAGTCCTTGCCGCCTATCTCCCTATCCACCAGGGAGGTGAGCGTGATGGGCGCGTCGCCGGTATTGGATATCCGGTAGGTGAGGGTTATCTCCTCCCCCGGGGAGGCCTGCTTGGAGCTGGCGGAACGGGTGAGGGTGACGGAAGAGGCCTTGGCGGCAAGCACCTTTACCGATACGTCCTTGCTGCGCGCCCTGGTCCCCTCGGTATAGTTTACCGTGAAGGAAAGGGAGGTATTGAGCATCTCCTCAGAGAAATAGCAGCTTGCGGAGAAGGACTTGCTTTCGCCGGGGGCTATGGAGCTGCCCTCGGTGTCAAAGTATATGTCGGGCATGGAGGAAAGTATGGAAATATCGGTGATCTCCGTGCCGGAGCCGTCCTCCGCCGGCTCGTTGGTGTTTTTCAGGGTAATGGTTATCGTGCCGTCGCCTGCGGATATCATGGTGGCGGGCAGCACGGAGGCGGAGACCTCCGCCGCATATGCCGGGCTGAATATAATAAGCGGCATAAGGAATAACACCGCCGTAAGCAGCCTTTGAAGTTTCAGACAGCGCATTTCAAGCTTCATATCCCGTAAACAACTCCCGTGTAAAAATTCATAACAAAAGAGTGGGTATACACACTCACTCTGATTATATAATACGATCCCCGTATATTCCAGCATTACCGACGAAAATTCATATTTCTTCTTTTTTTATACAGCCCGGGCCGGTAATGACCGGGATGCAGCGGCCGTCCGACCTTTCGGTCAGCTCCTTCATAAACCTGTCCAGCTCCGCGTCCTCCACCGCGGCGGTGACGACCACATTCTGAGCGAAGGCGACGTTATGAACCTCAGCATTGGCCCGTATGAAGCCCTCAAGAGCGCCGTAGCGGGAATAATCCATGGGTATATCCACCATGACGCCGGGAAGATACCTTACTACGCCGGCCTTTGCCACGGCGTCCGCGGCAGACCGGGAATACGCCCTGACCAGCCCTCCTGCGCCCAGCAGTATGCCGCCGAAATAGCGGGTGACTACGCAGAGCACGTCCGTCAGCTCCCGGCCGGTCAGAACGTCCATTATGGGCTTGCCCGCGGTGCCGCCCGGCTCGCCGTCGTCCGAGAACCTTGCGGCAAGGTTCTCGCCTATGCGGTAGGCGAAGCAGTTATGGGTGGCGTCCCAGTGCTTTTTTCTTATATCGCCCAGCAGACAAAGCGCTGCCTCCTCGCTTTCCACGGGGAAGCAGCGGCCTATGAACCGCGAGCGGTTCACGGTATATTCGGCCTCGGAGGCCTGCTTTACGCTCTTATAGGGCTTCATCGGTCAAGCCTACGCCCTGACTACCCGGACAAAGCCCTTTTTGCCCTTCTTTATGACTACGCCCTCGGAGAGCGCGTCCTCATCTATCGTGGCGTAAACGTCCGTCACCTTTTCATCGGCGACCAGCACCGAGCCCGCCTCAATAAGGCGGCGCGCGTCGGACTTGCTCTTGGAAAGCTTGCCCATCACCAGCAGGTCGGTCACCCTGAGGCCGGTGGCTTCCATATCCGCGGGGGTAAGGGCGATGGTGGGTATGTTGGAAAGGTCGCCGCCGCCGCCGAAAAGCGCTTCCGCCGCCTGCCTGGCCTTGCCGGCCTCCTCCTCGCCGTGTACCTGGGCGGTAAGGGTATATGCCAGGACCTTCTTGGCGTTGTTGAGGGCGGCGCCGCCCTCGGCGCAGAGGGCGCGTATTTCATCCATGGGTATGAAGGTGAGCAGGCGCAGGCACTTTTCCACGTCCGCGTCGTCTATATTGCGCCAGTACTGATAGAAATCGTATACGCTGGTCTTGTTGGGATCGAGCCACAGCGCGCCCTTTTCGGTCTTGCCCATCTTCTTTCCCTCGCTGGTGGTGAGAAGGGAGGTGGTAAGGCAGTATGCGGGCTTCTGCTCCTTCTTGCGGATGAGCTCGACGCCGCCCAGCATATTGCTCCACTGATCGTCGCCGCCCATCTGGAGTATGCAGCCATACTTGCGGTTGAGCTCGAGGAAGTCGTAGCCCTGAAGCAGCATATAGCCCATCTCAAAGAAGGTGAGGCCCTTTTCCATGCGCTGCTTGTAGCACTCGAAGGTGAGCATGCGGTTTACGGAATACTGGGTGCCTATGTCCCGCATGAAATCGAGGAAATTGAGACCGCGGAGCCAGTCGGCATTGTTGGCGATTATGGCCTTGCCCTCGGAGAAGTCTATAAGGCGCGCCATCTGCCTCTGGAAGCAGGCGGCGTTGTGGTCTATCTCCTCAGTTGTCATCATGCGGCGCATATCGCTCTTGCCGGAGGGGTCGCCAATGCAGGCGGTGCCTCCGCCCAGAAGGACTATGGGAAGATGGCCCGCCCGCTGCATATGGGCCATCGTCATCAGCGCTACATAATGGCCGATGTGCAAACTGTCGGCGGTGGGATCATAGCCGATATAAAACGCCACATTTTCACTGCCCAGCAGCTCGCGGAGCTCTTCGGGGTGGGAACACTGCTTGAGAAAACCGCGTTCAGCCAGTATATCGTATACGTTTGTCATCGGGACATACTCCTTTTCGCTATATATTATTGCAGATACCGAAATTCTACCATACAACCCCCTTTTATTCAAGGGAAGGCGGGGCAAAACATAACTTGTTTTGTTGCGACAATCTGCGCGCCCCAAAACCGACAGCATGGCGCGCGGCCCGGCGGTTATCATATGCCTGAAGCGACATATCCATGCGGGGAGGTGAAGGGGGCTTGGCGCGGCCTGCACAGATGATAAAAAAATACGCGGCGGGGGTGGATATAAAAGCTGCGGACATACTATGGAGCCTGCTGTGCGCCCTGCTTTCCTCATGCGGCACGGAAAGCTTCGCGCCCTTCGGCCCTGCCGCCATATGCGCGGGAATGCTCGCCGGCATGGGGAGCCGGGCCTTTTTTGGGGCGCTGATAGGCAGCGCCGCCGCATGCCGCTGGGCGGGCCTTGCCCACAGCCTCGTGTTTGCCGCCCTCTGCCTGATATGGGGCGGGACCATGAAAAAAAGACGCAGAGACAGGCCGGTGCTGCTTATATCCGCAGGCGTGCTCATAGCGCCCATATTTTACATGGATTCGCTGGACGCCGCCATGACGGGGCTGGGGCAGCTCTCCGCAAGCATTTTCTTCTCCGCCGTGTTTTACAGGGCGGCGGCGGCGCTGAAGCGCGCCCATCTGGGGCGTGGCATAGGCGAGCGGGATATGACGGCGCTGTTCCTTACGGCGGGGGCCTGCTGCGCCGCGGCCGCGCCATACTGTATGCGGGGCGTAAGCCTGGGCGGGATATTGGCGGCGTTAATGGCCCTCATGCTCAGCGGCGGCGCCGGCATATACGCGGTAGCGTGCGCCGCCGTGGCGGGGGCCGGGGCGGCGATAGGCGGGGGGAGCGTGGCCTTCGCGGGGGCGGTGACCATAGGCGCGCTCAGCGCCTCGGCATTGAGCAAGGGAAAAAAGGCAGGCGTGTGCTGCGGCTTCCTGGGTGTGTGCCTTGTTTGCGCATACTTTGGCGACTGCGAGCTGAACCATGGCGTCGAAGCGACAATAGCCACCATACTGTATGCCATGATACCAAACAAAAAGCTCAGCCAGTTAGCCGGATTATTCGAAAGGCAGGAGCAGGAGGCGGAAAGGCGGCTGAAAAGCCTTAAAAGCCGGGTCAAGGAGACGGCGGAGGTATTGAACCGGGTGTCCAGCCTGTTTGAGGCCAGCCCGGAAAGCGAGCTGGAGCTGTTTACGGGGAGGCAGCTGCGCTGTATGAGCGAGGCGATGGTCAATATGCCGGAGGAAACGGAGCGGCGGTATACGCTGCGCTGCGGAACGGCAGCAAGGCCGAGGAAGGGCGTGCGGGAGGCGGGGGACAGCATAGCCATACGGGATACCGGCAAGGGGAAGCTTCTGATACTTTCCGACGGCATGGGCAGCGGCCCGGCAGCCCGCCGTGAAAGCCAGACCGCCGCCGGTCTTGCGGGGGACCTGATGAGCATAGGGGTAAACGAGCTGGACGCGCTGGACTGCGTGAACAGGCTGCTGATGTACAGGAGCGAATACGATATGTACGCGACCATAGACGCCTTCGCCTTTGACTGCGGGAGCGGCATGGGGCGTTTTTTGAAGCTGGGCGCGCCGCCAAGCTATATACTGCGCCGGGGGGAGGTGATAGAGCTCAGGGCGGAGACGCTGCCCATAGGCATAATAAAGGGGGCGTCGCCCGCAAGGCAGGAGCTGGAGCTTTACGAGGGGGACAGGATAATAATGGCCACCGACGGCGTTACGGATGCTCTCGGGGAATCCATGGCGGAGCGTATCGCGGCCCTTTACGAATGTAAAGATCCCGAAAGGATAGCGCAGACGCTCATATCTCTTTCGTTAGAGGAAGGAAAAATAAACGACGACATGAGCGTCATTGTCGCGCTGGTGCAAAGGGAGAAAAAGAGCCGGGAAAAAGATACTCGGGACAAGGCCGGTACGCTTTGAGGCAATAAGTGTATTAAAAGTGAATTTTCACGGGAAGCTATTTATTTATCAATCGTCAAATGGTATAATTAGCCGCTGACATATGAGAAGGGCAGGTGACTTTTTGTGAAAAATCTTTGCGTTTTCGGCGCTTCCTGCTCAAATATAGACAGAGAATATCTTAACGCAGCCTATACGCTGGGTCAGACCATGGCGCGGCGGGGCATAGGCCTTGTTTTCGGCGGCGGCAGCACCGGCCTTATGGGCGCGGCCGCCCGGGGCGTGCATGACGGCGGCGGCAGGATGACAGGCGTAATACCGGAAAAGCTGAACAGGCCGGGGGTGGCGTATCCGCTCTGCGACGAGCTTATAGTAACGCCGGATATGCATACGCGAAAGGCTAAAATGGAGGCGCTGAGCGACGGCTTCATAGCCCTCCCCGGCGGGTACGGCACGCTGGAGGAGCTTATGGAGGTGCTGACGCTGAATCAGCTGGGCTATCTGTCGGCGCCCGTGGTAATATTGAATACGAGAGGATACTATTCGAACCTCATAGCGCAGCTTGAGGAATGCGTGAACGAGGGCTTTACGGCGGCTCCGTGTCTGGATATTTTTTCAGTGGCGGAAACGCCTGAGGAAGCGGTCGAGCTTGCATTGAACAGGGAGCGGCCGGATATACCGGACAAGCTTGCTGACGCCATTCGCTTTGCGGTCGGAGAAACGGGGCAATAAATGAAGCACAATATAATGGTATGCGTCACAGGATCCAGGACCTGCGATAGGCTTATCTCAAGGGGCCTTGAAAGAAGCGCCGATTCAGATATACACGTGGTTCACTGCGTGGAGACGGGCCGCAACTTTATGGGCACGCCCTTTGAAGGGGACGCGGTGGAGTATCTCTTTACCGCGGCGCAGCTTGCGGGGGCGGAGCTTATACTCCTCAGGGCGGACAACGTGGACGACGCGCTGGTGGAATACGCCGAAAAGAACGGTATAGACGTTATAATCATGGGAGCGAGCCCCATAAATCTGGATCATGAAACGATAGTGACCCGGCTGCAAAGGCGGCTTCCTAATGTGGAATTTGATATAATAGGATAGCGATAGCTTAAAAATGACCGTAGCTACGGTCATTTTTTATGATATAATAAAAACCGAAGCGATATGGCAAAATAGTTTTGAAGCGCAAAGGAGGCAAAGATATGGCGGCTGAGCTCAAGGCACGCAAGGATATGGACAAAAGGTATATGTGGGATCTTACCCGGATATACAGAACCAATGAGGACTGGGAAGCGGCATTTGCCGAGCTGCAGGCCAGCATACCAGAGGTGAGCAGGTATTCCGGCACCATGGGTACCCCCGCGGGCGCAAAGGCGGCGCTGGACGGCTTTTACGACATGGTTCACCGCTCCATGCTGATGTATCTTTACGCGGAGCTCAATAAATCGGGCGACAACGGCGACCCGGAGTATCAGGCCATGAACGAGCGCGCCATGACGCTGCTGGTGCAGCTGAACACCGCCGCGAGCTACATAACCCCCGAGCTTGCCTCGCTGCCCACAGAGACGCTGCAGTCCTATCTTGACGCCCCGGAGCTGGAGCTGTACCGCCACCAGATAGCGGATATAATCCGGGTGCGCAGGTATGTGCTTTCCCCCGAGCAGGAAAAGATGCTTTCCATGCTGGCGGACGCGGCCCAGACACCGGACAACAGCTTTACCATGCTGGAGAGCGTGGATATGACCTTCCCCGCCATAAAGGACGAAAACGGCCGGGAGGCGCAGCTCACCCACGGCAACTTCGGCGTGTACCGCGAGAGCGCTGACCGCCGGGTGCGCAAGGAAGCATTTGAAAAGTATTTCGGCGAATTTAAGAAGTATATAAACACCTTTGCGGCCATGTACGGCGGCAGCGTGAAGTTCGATAATTACTTTGCCGGCGTAAGGGGGCATGAGAGCGCCCTTGCCGCGGCGCTTTACGGCGATGATGTGCCTGAGGCGGTGTATGACAGCCTTATAGATGCGGTGCATGAGGCGCTGCCCGCCATGGGCAGGTATATAGCCCTCCGCAAAAAGACGCTGGGCCTTGAAGAGCTGCATATGTACGACCTCTACAATCCCATGGTAGAGGACGCGGGGATGAAGTTCACCTTTGAGGAGGCGAAGGGCATAGTAAAGAAGGCGCTTGCGCCCTTGGGCGAGGAATACGGCAGGCTTCTCGATAAGGCCTTTGCCGAGGGCTGGATAGACGTATACGAAAACAAAGGAAAAACCACGGGCGCATTCTCCTGCGGCGTTTACGGCGTACACCCCTATGTGCTGCTCAACTTCACCAACGGGCTGGACGATGTGTTCACCCTTGCCCATGAATTGGGCCACGCGATGCATTCATATAAGTCCGACCATGCCCAGGCCTTTGCCAACCACGATTATTCCATAATGGCGGCGGAGGTGGCCTCCACGGTAAACGAGGTGCTGCTGCTGAAATATCTCGTATCCGGCGAGACGGACGATAAGCGCAGGGCGTACCTGCTGAACCACTTTATAGAGGGCTTCCGCACCACGCTTTTCCGCCAGACCCTGTTTGCGGAATTCGAGAAGGAGACCCATGCCATGGCTCAAGCCGGCCAGCCCCTGACTGCCGGCAGCATGAACGCGCTTTACAGGCGGCTCAATGAGCTGTATTATGCCGGCGCGGTGGTGGATGAGCTTCAGGATATCGAGTGGGCGCGCATACCGCACTTCTACAACGCATTTTACGTATACCAGTACGCCACGGGCTATTCCGCGGCGGTTGCCATAGCCGAAAGGATACTTGAAACCGGCGACGCCTCGGATTACCTCCGCTTCCTGACCACGGGCGGCAGCGACTACCCCATCAACGAGCTGCGCATAGCGGGCGTCGATCTGGCAAGCCCGAAGGTAGTGAGCAACGCGCTCAGGGAGTTCTCCCGCAGCGTGGACGAGCTGGAAGAGCTGCTCGGCAGGCTTTGATAACGCAGAAATTAACGCATAACCATAAAGGAGATATCATACATGACATACGATGTTGACCTTAACGAAATGAAAGCATATATACTCAATAAGTTCAAGAACGAGGGGGACTTTGATTTTCTCAGGGAGGGCCTTATGGAGGAAATGGTTGACGAGATGATGTCCGTTGACCAGGCGTACCTTGGCAAGCTTTCGGAGGATGACGATTACGAGGACGACGACGTATATGAGCTGCTCATCGCCGCCCTCCAGAATAAATACCCCGACTACAAAATGTACGCCATGCGCCTTGCCGAGGACTATCTGGACTTTTCCGAGGAGTACCTCGTCAGCGTGGACGCTATTGAGTGGGAATAAACAGAATTCAGCCTTAATAAACAACAGGGCCGGGGCGTATGCCCCGGCCCTGTTTGGTCTTTTAGGTGTTTACGCGGATTAACGGCCGAACTGGCAGTCGTTGTTGCCGGAATCGGTGATCCACATCTCAAGCATGTTGATGGGGTCGTTGAAGTCGGCGATCCAGCCTTCGCGGCAGAAGTCGAAGTTGCCGTTCTTGCGCTCCTGGAGGAATACGTTCCAGTCGCACTGCTTGATGGTCATTTCGATGCCGACGGCGGCCAGATCCTGCTGCATAGCCTCGGCGATCTTTACGTGGCTGGTGGACTCGTTGGTCAGATACTCAATGGAGATGGGGGTCTCGGCGGAGAGCATGCCGTCGTCGCCGAACTTGTAGCCGGCAGCCTTCAGCAGAGTACGGGCCTTCTCAACGGTACCCTCGTAGTCATTGTTGATGGCATAGGGATCAAAGTAGCCCTGCTCTATCAGGTCGGTCTTGAAGATGCCGCCGTTGCCGTCAGCCATGCCGTAGGGGATGAAGGCGTTTGCGGGCTTCTGGCCGCACTGGGCTATGTTCTCGATGATGTAGTCGCGGTCGATAAGGATGGAGAAGGCCTCGCGCATGCAGGCGGCCTGCTCAGGGGTCTTATCGGCAAAGAGGGCGCTCTTGCAGTTGAACGCTGCATAGTAGGTGCCCAGAGCATCGATGATGTGGAACTCGGGGTTCTCCTTCAGGGAGGCGATCTCGTTGGTAGGAACGGTATCGATGAAGTCTACGTCGCCTGCATTGTAGGCGGAGTAGATGGCGGTGTCGTCAGCGGAAAGCATGAACTGGAGCTTGTTGACGGTAACCTTGTCGGCGTCGTACCAGTAGGGGTTCTTCTCATAGGTCATGGAGGTGTCGTGGTTCCACTCGGTGCAGACATAAGCGCCGTTGGAAACGAAACCGGCATCCTGGCACCAGCCGCCGGGGGAGGTCTGCCAATCCTTATAGGCTTCAACAGCGGACTGCTTTACGGGGTAGAAGGTGGGGAACGCCATAAGGTCCTCGATGTAGGCGCAGGGCGCGGTCAGGACGAACTCAAAGGTGGTGGCGTCCTTGGCGGTTACGTTCAGCTCATCGGGATAGCCCGCGAAGCCGGCGAACATGTAGGCATAGTCGGCGGCGGTAGCGGTGGAGGCGGCGCGCTTCCATGCATACTCAAAGTCGGCAGCGGTCAGGTCGGAGCCGTCGGACCACTTCAGGCCTTCGCGCAGGGTGACGGTGTAGGTCAGGCCGTCCTCGGATACGGTGTAGCCGGTGGCGCAGGCGGGAACGGTCTTGCCCTCTGCGTTATAGGTGTAGAGGCCGGAGAAGGAGTTGGCTGCCAGGCAGGCGCCGTCAACGGTGCTGTTGAGGGCGGGATCCAGATAGTCAGGCTCGGAGGCCAGGTTCAGACGCAGGGTATCGGAGCCGTTGCTCATGGTAGCATACATGAAGAACTTGGTCTGGAAGAGGTTGGCGTAGATGCCGTCCACGTAGCTCTTCTGCATATACAGATCGTTGTAGTAGTAGAAGGGCAGCACGCAGTAGTTGGACATCAGGATGTCCTCGGCCTTGTGCATGAGCTCGGTACGCTTTGCGTAGTCGGTCTCATTCTTTATCTGGGTGATAAGGTCGTTGTACTGGCCCCAGTCAGCGGTGGGGTCGATGAAGGCGTCGCTTACAAGAGAAGCAGCGTCGGTAGCTTCCGTAGTGGCGGGAGCCTCCTCGGTGGTAGTGGGCTCGTTGGGAGTTTCAGCGGCAGGGCTGGAGCATGCAGCAAATACGCCGCAGCACATCACAGCAACGAGAAGCAGTGCGAGTACTTTTTTCATGGTTATTCCTCCATATTTTTTATTTAGTAAATACCCAAAGGGTAAAATACTTTTGAAATTACTGGTTCCAGCAGGCTACCATATGCCCGTTGCCCCTGTCGGTAAGCTCGGGGCGCTCCATGGCGCACTGCTCCGTAGCATAGCGGCAGCGGGTGCGGAAGGGGCAGCCGGAGGGCATCTTAAGGGGGCTGGGAACGTCGCCCTCAAGAATTATGCGGTGCTTTTTGCGGGCGATATTGGGGTCGGGTATGGGTACCGCAGAAAGCAGGGACTGGGTGTAGGGGTGCTTGGGATCGGACATCAGCTCGTTGGCGTCCGCAAGCTCTACTATGTGGCCCAGATACATTACCGCTATGCGGTTGGAAATATGCTGTACTACCAGCAGGTCGTGGGCGATGAAGAGATACGCTACCCCGAGCTGGCTCTGCAGATCCTCAAACATATTGATGACCTGCGCCTGAATGGATACGTCCAGCGCGGACACCGGCTCGTCGCAGACGATGAACTTGGGGTCCACGGCGAGGGCGCGGGCTATGCCTATGCGCTGGCGCTGGCCGCCGGAAAATTCGTGGGCATAGCGGGTGGCGTGCTCGGAGTTGAGCCCCACCAGCTCCATAAGGCTTATTACCTTATCCCGGCGTTCCTTGCGGTTTGCGCAGAGATGGTGCACGTCGAGAGGCTCGCCGATTATATCCTCGGCGGTCATGCGGGGATCCAGAGAGGAATAGGGATCCTGGAACACCATCTGCATTTTGGAACGCATCTTCTGGATGTTCTTTTTTGTGATCTCCTCGCCCTCAAAGAGAACCTTGCCGCCGGTGGGGTCGTAAAGGTGGAGCAGGGAGCGGCCTACGGTGGTCTTGCCGCAGCCGGACTCGCCCACGAGCCCCAGCGTCTCGCCGGGCTTTATGCTGAAGGACACGTCGTCAACAGCCTTTAGGGTCATGTTCTTGAAGCCGGAGCGCACCCGGAAATACTGTTTCAGATGTTCAACTTCTACGAGATATTCGCTCATATTATTCAGCCTCCTCAACAGTTCCGATATTGTCGCGGGTGTTTATCCAGCAGGACGCCATGTGGTTCCCGTTGATTATGCGCTCCTCCGGCACCTGCTCAAGGCATATCTTCATGGCCTTGTCGCAGCGGGCGCAGAAGGGGCAGCCCTTGGGCATATTAAGCATATTTATGGGAGTGCCGGAGATGGGTACCAGGCGCTCCTTCATGTTGGTGATGTTGGGTATGCTGCGAAGCAATCCCCTGGTGTATTCGTGGCGGGGGTTGTAGAATATCTCGTCGGCAGTGCCCCGCTCGCAGAAGCGGCCGCCGTACATGACCACTATCTCATCGCACATTTCGGCTATTACGCCGAGATCGTGGGTGACCATTATGATGGCCATGCCAAGCTTTTTCTGGAGGCTCTGCATGAGCTCGAGTATCTGCGCCTGTATGGTAACGTCCAACGCGGTGGTCGGTTCGTCCGCTATGAGTATATCCGGCTCGCAGGCCAGCGCCATGGCTATCATAACGCGCTGGCGCATACCGCCTGAAAGCTCGTAGGGATACTGTCTGAGGCGCTTTTCAGGCTCGTTTATGCCGACGAGCCTGAGCATCTCAAGGGCCTTTGCCATGGCCTCATGCTTGCTGCTCTTGGTGTGCAGCAGCACCGCCTCGGCTATCTGGCTGCCTATGGTGAACACGGGGTTCAGGCTGGTCATGGGATCCTGGAAGATTATGGAGCAGCACTTGCCCCGGAAATCCTGCATCCTGGATTCGTTCCAGCGGGATATATCCTCGCCCTTATACAGTATCTCGCCGCTGGTTATGCGCCCGTTATCGGCCAGTATCTGCATTATGGAGTAGGCGGTGACGCTCTTGCCGGAGCCGGATTCGCCCACTATGCCCAGCACCTTGCCGGCGTCCAGGTTGAAGGAAACGCCGTTTACCGCCTGTACCTCGCCGTGGTCGGTGGTGAAGGAGGTATGCAGGTCTTTTACGCTAAGAAGATGGGTAGTATTTTCGCTCATGTTCGTCACCTCTTCAGCTTAGGATCGAAGGCGTCCCTGAGGCCGTCGCCCAGAAGGTTCATGGAAAGAACTATAAGGCAGATGGTAAGCGCGGGGAACACCAGCTTATAGGGGTAGGACTGAAGGCCGTCCCTGGCGTAGTTTGCGAGGGAGCCCAAGGAGGGCATCGGGGCGCGGACGCCCATACCTATAAAGGAGAGGTAGCTTTCGGTAAATATTGCCGAGGGTATCTGCAAGGCGGTTGTTATGATTATGACCGATATGCAGTTGGGCAGAATATGCTGCCGGATTATACGCCCGGAGCCTGCGCCTATGGATTGGGCGGCCAGGATATAGTCGTTCTCCTTTATGGAGAGTATCTGGCCGCGGATAAGGCGGGCCATGCCTACCCAATAAAGAAGGCCGAACACCAGGAACAGCGATATCATGTTTGCCCCCAGCTTGTTGAGAAGGGAACCTGTGGGGAAGTGTATCAGCTCATCGAATACCACAGCCAGCAGTATCACCATGAGCATATCGGGCAGGGAGTAGATGATATCCACTATCCGCATCATTATAAGGTCTACCTTGCCGCCCAGATAGCCGGATATGCTGCCGTATATGACGCCGATTATCATGACTATTATGCTGGCGAAGAGGCCGACGCAGAGGGATACGCGGGTGCCGTATATAACGCGGATGAAATAATCGCGGCACTGTTCGTCCGTGCCGAAAATATGGGGGAAGCGCTCTCCGCCCTGGGCGATGTATTCCTGCTCCATCTCGCTGTATGTGAAGGGGGCCATGTTCTTGGCTCCCTTATCGCGCCTGCCGTTTACGGAAAGTATCTCGGAATACTTATAGGGCACGATCATCGGCGCGACTATTATGGTGATTATGATGAGGGTGAGCACTATAAGGCTGGCCACGGCCAGAGGGTTCTTGAAGAGCTTGCGCATACCGTCCCGGAAGAAGGTAGTGCTCTTGCTCATAACGTCCTGCTGCCGCTTTTCCTCTTCGGTGGCGGGAGCAAACTTTTCAAGGTCTATCTGCATGCTCAGCGGGTTCTTTTTGGGAAGTGAGCCTTTGTTCTGTTCCAAGAGTATCCGCCTCCTTTCTTTAGTCGTAATTGATGCGGGGATCGACCAGCTTATACAGCAGGTCGCATATGAGCGTCGCCGCTACCATGAGGGTGGCAAGGAAGATCGTGGTGGCCATTATCATGGTGTAGTCGCGGTTGGTTATGGCGCTTACGAATTTACTGCCTATGCCGCCTATGGTGAATATCGTTTCGACTATCATGGAGCCGGTGATTATGTAGGCTATCTGCGGGCCGGCGTAGGTTATTACGGGAATGAGGGAGTTGCGCAGGGCGTGCTTGAAGATGACGGTCCATTTATGTACGCCCTTTGCCTTTGCGGTGCGGATATAATCCTGGCTCAGCGCGTCGAGCATGCTCGTCTTGGAAAGGCGGGTGATGTAAGCCATTGGGTATGCCGAGAGCGCTATTACCGGAAGGACATAGCTGGGGTTATTGGCGCTCCAGACGGGCACCCAGCCCAGCTTTATACAAAATACAAGCAGCAGCAGCGTCGCCAGCACAAAGCTCGGCACTGCCGTAAACAGCGTAGAAAAGAATACTATGACGCGATCCGGCCATTTATTGCGCATGAGGGCGGCAACGCTGCCGAATACCGTGCCGCAAATCAGGGCGATGGATATGGCGCGAAGGCCGACCTTGCAGGATATGGGGAAGGATTCGGATATTATGGCGCTTATCTCGCGGCCGTTCTTGAGGGATACGCCGAAGTCGCCCTTGAGAAGCTCCTTGATATAGATACCGAACTGCACCACAACGGGCTTATCCAGATTGTATCTGGCCTCGAGCGCAGCGATGGTGGCCGGGTCGAGAGCCTTTTCGCGGTTGAACGGGCCGCCCGGAATGGCGTGCATAAGGAAAAATGTGATTGCGCATATTATGAATACGGTGAGGACTGCAAGCAGGAGACGCTTGACAATGTATTTTGTCACATTTCTCCCTCCTTTCTGAGTTATTATTTTACCGGCTATGTATTTATTTATTATAATATTGACGGCGTGGCTCGTCAATATGTCATTTGTGCGGCAACGCGATAAAGCCCCGGTCCCGCAAAGGGGGAGGAGCGGGGGAGGGTACGGGGACGGGGGCGGAGGAAAGAAAAAAGTGGCCTTCGGCCACTTTTTCGATTTAATATGATACGGTGCGTTTGCTATTCGGCTGTCTGCTCGCCGTCGCCTATATCCAGGAACTTTATCTCGTTGCCGCAGGCGCGGACGAACTTGATGAGGTCGTAACGGTGCAGCGCGACGGTCGCGTCGCTGGTAAGGGGATGGCAGCATACCATCTCGTCCCGGAGAATATCCTTGTCCACCACCAGAAGGGTCTTGTGCTCCTTGTCGTTCATCAGGGCAAGGGGGGTGACGGCGCCGGAGACTACGCCGAGGTTTTCCTCGAGCATTTCATCGGTGCAGAAGCTCAGGCGGGATACGCCCAGCTTGCGGCTCACCTCGGAGGTCTTGAATTTCTTATCTGCGCGGATGATTATAATGAAGAAATTCGTCTCGGTATGGTCGCAGGCGTAGATGTTCTTGAAGTGCTTTGCGCCGACGTCGGCGCCTATGCCTTCGCAGTCCTCCATGGTCTTGGCCATGGGGTGCTCATAGTAGTAGTATTTAATGCCGAGCTCATCAAGCTTCTCAAGGGCTGGTTTTGCGGCTTCTCTCATGATTCAATAGCTCCTCTCCATGCAAAAAAGCTTAATATGGTCAAAACGAATATCAGCTTTGACTATTTTACCACAGAGCGGCCGTCTTTGCAATCTGAAGCTGAGCTGTTTTTTGGGCTTGCGTGCTGCTGTCAACTGATGGTATCCTTTTTTCATGCGCGAAGGAAGGGGGCTGCTTCATGAAAAAGGGGATGCTTATAACCAACGGCTTCGTAGGCGAGGAAAGCTTCAAAAGCCTTTTCAGGGCCCTTATGGAGGCGGCAAAAAGGGAGAATATGGAAATAGAGCAGCGGGGCAACGACGGGCTGCTCTTCGACATAGCCTCGGGAAAGCCGCTTTTCGATATAGGCCGGTATTCCTTCGGCATATTCTGGGATAAGGACATAATGCTGGGGCGGATGCTGGAAAAATGCGGCCTGCGCCTTTTCAACAGCGCCGGCGCGGTCGCCCTCTGCGACGATAAGGCGCTGACCCATGCGGCGCTCTCGGGCAGGCTGCCCATGCCGAAAACGATCCCCGTGCCACAGACGTATAAATATGTAGGCTACGGCGAAATGGGCTTTTTGAAAAGGGCGGCGGAATATCTCGGGCTGCCGCTGATAATAAAGGAATGCCGCGGCTCCTTCGGCAAGCAGGTGTATCTTGCGCAAAGCGAGGAGCAGGCGGCGGAAATAATACGCTCCCATGAGGCCGCGCCCATGATCATGCAGCAGGCGGTGCGGGAAAGCTTCGGGCGGGACGTGCGCATATACGTCGTAGGCGGCGAGGTGATGGGCGCAATGCAGCGCAGCAACGACCGCGATTTCAGGGCCAACATAGCCAACGGCGGCAGCGCGGAGGCGTATGCGCCGGGGCGCGGGGAAAAGCGCCTTGCGCTGGAGGCGGTAAGGCTGCTGGGGCTGGACTTCGGCGGCGTGGATATACTGCACTCAAAGGACGGCCCGCTGCTTTGCGAGGTAAACTCAAACGCCCACTTTGCGGGCCTGGAAAAAAGCACCGGAGCGGATATTTCCGGCGCCATTATGCGCTATATAAAGAGCGAGCTTGAAAAATAAGCCTTTCCCGCCGCGGAAAGGCGGGGCGGCCGGAGGGGCCGGCCAGGGTCAAAAAAAGTTCCGTTTCCGTTAAAAAAACGTAAAAACCGGGGTTGGCAAGGGGCAATTCGTATTTTATAATTAAAATATATACCATTAGTTGACAAGGACACACAAGGTTTTAGGAGCCAGACAGCACGGCATAACCGCGTCGTCCTCGTTTGAAATACAACCAGTATTTCTGCACTCGTCCTCCTTGTTCTGCCATACTCTTTGGCTTCTAAAACTCAAAGACCCTAAAGAGCTTGTTTTGAGGGCGATCCAAGGCCGAGGAGCGCAGTACTACTGGATGTAATACAAGCGACGAGAACGCAGGAGCGTCCCGAAACAAGCCTTTAGGGCTTGTGTGCTCTTGTCAACTAATGGTAAAAAACCTCAATAAATCAAGAACGTTCCGCCTGATCGATTTTCATACTTTTCGGAGGACAGATGCAGGACAACAGGGAATATCACCGAACAGACATGGCCGCAGAAAAAGCGGAGAATACCGTCCATATTACGGAAGGCCGCGAGGCTATTGTTCACGACCTGCCGGAAAGCCACAGGCTGAGCAAGACGCAGCATACCTTCCTGACGGTGCGCAACATCTTCGTGATAATAGCGGGAGGGCTGTTCGTGTTGTCCATGCTGCACATAGAGCCCATATATCATTACTGGAACGTACTGAAATTCGTGGCGTATATACTGGGCGCGGGGGCATACGGCGCGGAGGTCGTGGTGCTGACGGACGGCTGGCGCAAAAACCCCGGCCTGAAGGAGATGCTCATGCCGTATATGTTCGGGGTTCTGTATGTGCTGCTGGGGTTCAACTACCTTCTGGGAAGCCACTGATAAGGCTGCGGAAAAATAAAAAAAGGGACGGCAGGCCGCCGTCCTTTTTGATTTCAAGTTATTTTTGCTTGCTTTCGAGGAACTGATTTATGGAATCCACCAGCGCGTCGCAGTCTATGCCGTGAACGGCGCAGGCCTGCTCGAGGGTCTCGCCATGAGCCATTATGCAGCCCAGGCAGTGCATACCGGCCTCCATGAGCAGATCGGCTATGGCAACGTCAACGTGCAGTATCTCTTCGATGGTCATATCCTTGTTTACAGACATATTCGTTTCTCCTTTGTACGACGATTTACTACATTATATCATGGGCGGAGGAAGAACAAAATATGCTTTTTGCGATAAACGAGGCAAAACGGCATGAAGCAAGAGCGCCATTTCCCTTTTTTCCGGAGCCGGAGCGTCCCATCACATTTTTTTATATACATTCAGGGCGGTTTGGGTGTAGAATATACATAATACTATGCAAGAGGCGTAAGGAGAATATGCGGGATAGGATAAGCGACGCGGACCTTTACCTCTGGGGCGAAGGCACGAATTCATATGCATACCTCACTCTGGGCTGTCATAAGACCGAGCACAGGGGCTATGAAGCATACCGTTTTGCGGTATGGGCGCCAAACGCGGTGTCCGTAAGGGTAGTGGGCAGCTTTAACGGCTGGAACATAGAAGCGGATCCCATGCATCCCATAGGTGAAACGGGAGTATGGGAGGCCTTCATAGGCATCGCCCATCGGGGCGATACATACAAATATGCGATAGAGACCCGCATGGGTGAAATAATATACAAGGCCGATCCATTTGCTTTCTATACCCAGAAGCGGCCCAACACGGCCTCCGTCATATGGGACCTTGAGGACGGCTATCTCTGGGGCGACGGGGATTATATGACGGCCCGCCGCAACGAGGACAGCCACGTCCTTCCTATGAACATATACGAGGCGCATCTGGGCTCATGGATAGAGGGGCTGGACTTTCCGGCCCTGTCCCGGCGGCTGGTGGGCTATGTAAAGGAGATGGGCTACACCCATATAGAGCTGCTGCCTGTATCCGAGTATCCGCTGGACGACAGCTGGGGCTATCAGGTCACGGGATATTATTCCATAACCTCACGCTACGGCGACCCGTCGCAGTTCAAGGAATTTGTAGATCAGTGCCACCAGGCGGGGCTGGGCGTGATAGTGGACTGGGTACCCACCCATTTTTGCAGGGACGAGCAGGGACTGAGGCTTTTCGACGGCACGCCGCTTTATGAGCATCCCGATCCGCGCAGGAGCGAGCAGCCCCAATGGGGGACCACCCTCTTTAACTTTGAAAAAAACGAGGTAAGGAGCTTCCTCATATCCAACGCCGTGTTCCTCATGAAGGAATACCATATAGACGGGCTGAGGGCGGACGCCGTGAGCTGCATGCTTTACCTGGACTACGGCAAGCAGGACGGGGAGTGGCTGCCCAACCGCTACGGCGGCCGGGAAAACATAGCGGCCATAGATTTCCTGCGCCAGCTTTCGGATACCGTCCGAAGGGAATGCCCCGGGGCGCTTCTGATAGCGGAGGAAAGCACGGCCTTCCCGGGCATGACCGCGCCCACCTCAAAGGGCGGCCTGGGCTTCGACTATAAATGGAACATGGGCTGGATGAACGACGTGCTGGACTATATGTCAATGGACAGCTACTTTCGGAGCTACCACCACGACGAAGTGACCTTTTCCATGTGCTATGCCTTTTCAGAGCACTATATACTGCCCTTGTCACACGATGAGGTGGTGCACGGCAAAAAGTCCCTCATAGGCCGTATGCCGGGAGAATATGCGGACAGGTTCAGCCAGATGAGGCTGCTCCTCATGTACCAGACGGCCCATCCCGGAAAGAAGCTGACCTTTATGGGCACGGAGATCGCTCAGTTCATAGAGTGGAACTTCCGCCAATCGCTGGACTGGATGCTGCTGGATTACCCCACCCACGAGGCCATGCAGCGGTTCGTGAGGGAACTGAACCACTTCTATACGCATACCCCGGCGCTGTATCAGCTGGACGACAGCTGGGAGGGCTTCGAATGGATATCCGTGGACGACAGGGAGCACAGCGTGCTGGCCTTCCTGAGAAGGGACGCGGAGGGCCGCAGGCTACTCTGCCTGTTCAACTTCACCCCCGTGGAGCATTATCCCTACCGGGTGCGGCTGCCCTTCATGGCAACGCTGGACCAGGCCATATCAAACGTTGACCTGCGCGATATAAAGGGCGTTGAGACGGCGCGGCTCGAGGACGGCTACTATGCGGACATAATGCTTTCGCCATACGAGGCGGTGTATTATTACGTAAACGAAGCGCAAACCGAAGCAGACCGGCAAACGCAATAATACTTTTCTTTACCCGATAAAAAAACATTTCCCGCCCCCTTTCGCCGGGGCGGGACGCCATCATGGATCATATTAAAAAGCAAGCCTTTTCATTTACTTAGCACAATTTCCCATGAATGTACGAGGAGGTTCTATATGGTAAGAAAAAAGGTCGTCGCCATGCTTCTGGCAGGCGGGCAGGGAAGCAGGCTGAGCGTGCTGACCAACCGTATGGCCAAGCCCGCCGTGCCGTTCGGAGGTAAGTACAGGATAATAGACTTCCCCCTATCCAACTGCGTGAATTCCGGCATAGACACGGTGGGCGTGCTGACGCAGTATGAGCCTCTGGAGCTGAACGCCTACATAGGCACGGGCCAGGCCTGGGACCTTGACCGCAATTCCGGCGGCGTATTCGTGCTGCCGCCCTATCAGTCCAGCAACAGCGGAAGGTGGTATTCCGGCACGGCCAACGCCATATTCCAGAACATGGCGTTCATAGACAGGTACCATCCCGAGTATGTGCTCATACTCTCGGGCGACCATATATACAAGATGGATTACGCCCTGATGCTGGATTACCATATAAGCAAGGGCGCCGACCTTACCGTGGCCGTCCGCACGGTGCCCATGGAGGAGGCTCACCGCTTCGGCATAATGAACACGGACGGCGAGGGCCGCATAGTGGAATTCGAGGAAAAGCCAAAGCACCCGAAGAGCAATAAGGCTTCAATGGGCATATACATATTCTCATGGCCGGTGCTGAAAAAATACCTCATGCTGGACGAGCAGAACAGGGACTCCGAAAACGACTTCGGCAAGAACGTGATACCCGCCATACTGAACGACGGCCTTAAGGCATACGCATACAGCTTCGACGCATACTGGAAGGACGTGGGCACGGTGCAGAGCCTGTGGGAGGCCAACATGGATCTCATATCGGACGAGCCGCCCATAGAGCTCAACGATCCCGATTGGAGGATATACAGCAAATCCCTGTGCATGCCGCCGCACTGCGTGGGAGAAAGGGCTACCATAAAGCGCTCCAGCATAACGGAGGGCTGCAACATATACGGCACGGTGGTACACAGCGTGATATTCGGCGGCGTGAATATAGAAGAGGGCGCGGAGGTTACGGATTCCGTGGTAATGCCGGGGGCCGTAATAAGGAGCGGCGCAAAGGTACGCCGGGCCATAATAGGCGAAAACTCCATAGTCGGCGAGGGCTCCTTCGTAGGGGCCGAGAGAAGGCCGGAGGACGGGGAATACAATACCTCCCTCACGGACGATATAACCCTTATAGCCAGCGATACCGAGATAGAATCGGGCAGGCGGGTCCCCGTGGGCATGATAGTCAACGCCACAAGGAAGGAGTGCTGATCTCATGGGAAACAACGATGTGTTCGGCCTTATATATACCGGCGAGTCCAGTATGCAGCTGCGCGATCTGACCTATTCGAGGTCCGTCGCCGCGGTGCCCTTTGCGGGCAGATACCGCTGCATAGACTTCATAATGAGCGACCTTGTAAACACGGGCATTTCCAACGTGGGAATAATCGCCCAGAAGAATTATCACTCGCTGATGGACCATCTCGGCTCCGGCAAGGAATGGGAGCTGCACAGGAAGCGGGACGGGCTCTTCATACTGCCCCCCTTCGTTACGAGGGACAATACCGGCATATACCGGGGAACCATAGACGCATTCCATTCCGTGATGGGCTACATACGGCGCAGCTCCCAGAAATACATAATAATCTCCGGCAGCCACACCGTGTTCAATACCACCTTCAACGAAATGATAGCCCAGCATATACGCACCGGAGCCGACATAACCTTCATGTACAATGAAGTCGGCATACATCACCCGGACGACCAGTTCAACGAGCTGCGCTTCAACCTGGCGGAGGACGGCAGGGTAACAGGCATACAGCTCAACCCGAACCAGCCCGCGACCCCCCATTCCTCCTGCGATGTCGTTATGATGGAAAAGACGACGTTCGAATACCTCATAGAGGACGCATACAGCAGGGGAGATACCGATTTTCTAAGGGACGTGCTGCTGCGCAAGGTAGACGAGCTGAGGATGTACGGCTGGAGGTACGACGGCTATGTGGGCTGCATAAGCTCGCTGCCCGGCTACTTCAACCACAATATCAACGTACTCAGGAGCGAGGTGAGGCGCGACCTGTTTAATCCCGAGCACCCTATATACACCAAGGTAAAGGACGAGGTGCCCGCCCGCTACAAGGGAGACTCCAGGGCCCGCAACTGCCTTGTTGCAGACGGCTGCGTGATAGAGGGAGAGGTGGAAAACTGCGTGCTGTTCCGCGGCGTGCATATAGGCAGGGGAGCAAAAGTAAAGAACTGCGTGGTGCTTCAGGCCTGCGATATACAGAAGGACTGCGAATTGTCGTATGTGATACTCGATAAGGGCTGTACCGTTCGCCAGGGGCGCCGCCTTGCGGGCTACGACAGCTTTCCCATAATAATCAGAAAGGGCAGTACGGTTTAAATGCCAAAGAAGATCAGCGCCGGCGTCAGGGCCGGGGAAGGTATAGCGGAAAAAAAGGCGGAAATAAAGGAGGCCGCAAAGCGGCCGCCGCGCAGGGTGCTGTTCCTTGCGTCGGAGTGCGTGCCCTTCGTAAAGACCGGGGGGCTGGCGGACGTTATAGGCGCGCTGCCAAAGGAGCTCAGAAGGCAGGGAGCGGACGTGAGGGTGATGATACCCCTGTATTCCGCCATAGACCATAGGTACCGGGAGCAGATGAGGCGCATATGCGAGTTTTATGTGCAGCTCGGCTGGCGCAGCCAGTATTGCGGCATACTTACAATGGAGTATCAGGGTGTGCCGGTGTACTTCATAGACAACGAGTATTACTTCGGCAGGGGCTACATATACGGCCAGTGCAACAACGACGAGGGGGAGCGCTTCGCTTTCTTCTCCAAGGCCGCGCTGGAGGCCATGCCGCATATAGGCTTCTTCCCGGATGTGCTCCATGCCCACGACTGGCAGGCGGCGATGAGCATCGCCCTGCTGCGTATGCAGTACGGCAAAAGCCCGGATTACCGCCGCATACGCACGGTATATACCATACACAACCTGAAGTATCAGGGGGTATTCGGCTGGCCCTTCATGGATGGGCTGCTCTCAATAGGCGCCGAGCACTTTACGGGCGAGAGCCTTGAATACTATGGCGACGTGAACTTCACCAAGGGGGCGCTGGTGTATTCCGACATTATAACCACCGTCAGCCCTACCTATGCCGGAGAGATACAGTCTCCCGAGTACGGCGAGACGCTGGACGGGGTGCTGCGCTGGCGCAGCCGGGACATATACGGCATAATGAACGGCATAGACGAGAGCCTTTTTGACCCCGCAACGGATAAGGCCATATATGCGAATTACTCCCTTGACGATATGAGCGGCAAGGCAAGGTGCAAGGAATCGCTGAGGACGGAGTTCTGGCTCGATAAGGACGCTTCGCCCATAATCGGCATGGTCACGCGCTTTACGGATCAGAAGGGCCTTGATCTGGTAGAATACGCCATATCCGCGCTGATGGAAAAGGGAGTGCAGCTTGCCGTGCTCGGCAGCGGCGACGCGCGCTATGAGCACCTGTTTTCCTGGGCAAGCTGGCGTTACGGCGGCAGGATAGCCGCCCGTTACAGCCACGATACCACCCTGGCCAACCGCATATACGCGGGCGCGGATATGTTCCTCATGCCGTCAAGGTTCGAGCCGTGCGGATTGTCGCAGCTCATAGCCCTTCGCTACGGCACGCTGCCCATAGTGAGAGAGACGGGGGGATTAAAGGACAGCATAATCCCATACAATAAGTTCACGGGAGAGGGGCTGGGCTTCACCTTCCGGCAGTATAACCACATAGATATGCTGGGCGCGGTGGACAGGGCCATAGAGGCCTACCGGCAGCCCAAGGTATGGGAGGGCCTTATGAGGAACGCCATGAGCGCCCACTTCACATGGGAAAGGTCCGCAGGAAAATACATGGAGCTTTACGAGAGACTGAGCGAAAGGTAGAAGGAGATAAAAGCCTCAAGGCCGCTTACTCAGGCCCCTTAAAAGGGGCCTTTTTGTGAGGAAATATTTTGCGGGGCGGCATATGGCGCATACAGGGCAAAAAAATGTGACAATGTTGCGAAGTGCGGTACTGTCGAAATATTTTATGCTAAAATCCTGATTATAACGTTATGATGAAATTTGACCAGCGATACGAGAAATACAAAACCCCCTTCGGCGCGGTGGAAACGGGCCGCCCGGTGCGCTTCTTTATGGAGACCGACAGGGAGGACAGCAAAATAACGCTCAGGCTCTGGGTGGACGGAAGGGAAGAGCTGATCTCCGGAATACGGGAGGAGGGCGGCGTAAGCTTCAGCTATACTCCAAGCCACAGCGGAGTCGTATGGTACTGCTTTCTGATAGACGGCCCGGAGGGCAGGCGGTATTACAGCGGCACAGAGGGAGAGGGAAGCATATATGAGCGTCAGCCGGATTCCTACCAGCTGACGGTCTACGACCCCTATGAAACGCCGGACTGGTTTAAAAATACTATCGTTTACCAGATATTCCCGGACAGATTCAGAAGGCCGGGTGAAATACTTGGAACAGAGGAGCATACGCGGCTCTTCGGCGCGCCGAGGCTCCATCGGAACTGGAGCGACAGCCCGGACTATCTGCCCTTAAACGGGCAAAGGTACTATGTGCCGGAGGATTTTTTCGGCGGCAACCTGTACGGCGTAAAGGAAAAGCTGCCTTATTTGAAATCATTGGGCGTGGGATGCATATACCTCAACCCGGTATTCCTTTCCTCCACCAACCACCGCTACAACACGGCGGACTACATGACGGTGGATCCCATGCTTGGGGGCGACAGGGCGTTAGCCGAGCTTGCATCGGCCGCCAAAGGCTATGGCATACGGCTCATGCTGGACGGCGTGTTTTCGCATACCGGCAGCGAAAGCGTATACTTCAGGGAAGCTCAGGGCGACCCCGATTCCCCCTACCGGGAATGGTACGACTTTACCGAGTATCCTGACAAATACCGCTGCTGGTGGGGCTTTAAGACGCTGCCTGAGGTGAAGGAGCTTACTCCTTCATATATGGAATTCATAGGCGGCGTAATGGAAAAATACGCTAAGATGGGAATAACCTCATGGAGGCTGGACGTGGCGGACGAGCTGCCGGACGGCTTTATAGAGTTCCTGCGCAAAAAGCTCAAGAGCCTGGATCCCGAGGGAGTACTCCTGGGCGAGGTGTGGGAGGAGGCAACAAACAAGCAGGGCGCGGACGGCAGGCGTAAATATGTGGACGGGCACGAGCTGGACAGCGTGATGGATTACCCCTTCCGCAGGCTGCTTATAGATTTCTTCCTGGGAAGGATCGACGGCGAAGGGCTGTCAAGGGGATTGCTCCTTCTTATGGAAAACTACCCGCCGCAGTTTTACGATAGCCTTCTCAACCTCATGGGCAGCCACGATGTGGTCAGGGCGATCACCGCGCTTTCGGGCGCGCCGGACAGGGATTCCCTTACGAGAGAGCAGCAGGCGGAGTATTCCCCGGCGCCTGAGCAGCTTGAGGCCGGCAAAAAGCGCTTTATGGCGGCTGCCGCGGTGCAGCATATGATGCCCGGAGCCCCCTGCCTCTACTATGGCGATGAGGCGGGGCTGACGGGAATGGCGGACCCCTTCAACCGGGGCGCGTACCCATGGGGCAAGGAGGATGCCGGGCTCATCGCATATTTCCGGAAGCTGGGAGAGCTGCATAAATACGCCAGAGGCGGCTGCGCCTTCGCGGGGCGCGGCGATGTGTTCGCGCTCTACCGGCCGGAGGCCGTATGCGTGGTAAACAGAAGCGGCGAGCCGGCGGCGGCCCGCTTTGGGAACGGGGATTTTTGCGGCAATACAGCCGCGGAGCTGGAAAACGGCCATATAGAAAGAGAGCTGCCCCCATACGGCGCGGCGATACTTATAAAAGGACAAGAGGAGCAGGCATAATATGTTTAACAGGTGGTTTCAGGGAAGATACGGAGTGGATCAGCTGAGCAGGACGCTGATAATCGCTAGCCTTGCGGTATCCGTAATATCCTGGTTTTTCGGCAGGGCGCCGGCGGGGGTCTATTACGCGCTGCGCGGCATAACCCTGGCGCTTATCGCCTTTGCGCTTTTCCGTATGCTGAGCAAAAACTTTTACGCCCGGCAGCAGGAGCTGGCCCGGTATATGAAAATGGAGCGCAGCGTGCGCGGCTGGTGGCAGACGCTGCGAATCCGCCGGCAGAACTTTGTAAACATACAGAAGGAAAAGAGAAAGTACAAATACCTTACCTGCCCCCAGTGTATGCAGAAGCTCCGGGTGCCCAAGGGAAAGGGCAGGATAATAGTCACCTGCTCCAAGTGCGGCAACAGGTTTGAGGTAAAGAGCTGAACTCGCCCCTGTAACATTCTGCCTGAATAGCGCCCCCCTGAAGGCGGCAAACTAAGGCTGACTAAAAAAACAGGAGGTACTTGGGAATGTCAAAGGCAAAGAGCCAGACCATCGGCTGCCGTGTCACAAGCTGCGCATATAACAGGAGCGGATGCGGCTGCGAGCTGGAGCGCATCGAGGTCGAGCCCATGTGCGGCTGCCATACCGGCAGCGCCGCAGATGAGAGCCTGTGCGGAAGCTATAAGTGCAGGGACTGAAAGCAGACAGAAAAAAGGCGCGATTCCCGCGCCTTTTTTTAATTGCCGCTATTGCTCCTCCCTCTGGGCAAGGATGCGCTTTTCCTCCAGCCGGTTGTTCACCCATTCCCCCATAAGGGTATAAAGCACCGCCATGATGGGCACGCAGAGTATGGCGCCCATCAGGCCAAACAGGCGCGCGCCGAGCAGCACCGCTATCATTACCCAAAGGCCGGATATGCCCACCGCGTTTCCGACTACCCTTGGATATATCAGGTTGCCCTCTATCTGCTGTATGGCCAGCACAAAAACTATGAACCACAGGGCGCGGGGCGGGTCCACCATGAATATTATGGAGAGGCCTATCGCGCCGGATACCCATGGGCCGACTATTGGCACCATCTGGGAAGCCCCTACTATAACGCTTATAAGCACCGCGAAGGGGAAGCCGAATATCTGCATGCCCATGAAGCACAGCGAGCCGAGTATGAAGCACTCTATTAGCATGCCGTATACATAATTATGCAGAGACCTGTTGGTGCGGGCGCATACATCCAGTATCCTTGCGGCATGCTGCTCGTTGAACACGGCCTTTACGAACTTGCGGCACTGGCGTATGAGGTTCTCTTTATTTGAAAGGGCGTATATGCTGATTATCAGCGCGAAGAGCAGATCCACGATCACGCCCAAGGTGTTTACGGTAAAGAGCAGCAGGCTGGAGGCAAGGCTGCTTACGAAGCCGTCCAGATCCTCCAGTATGTCCTCGGATATTTGGCTGACCTTCGCGGCTACATCCTCGTTGAGGTTCAACCTTTCCCATGCGTCGGTGCCCCATTTTATGAGGCTCTTGGAGTAGGAATCGTAGTTTTCCGCCAGCGATCTTATGCTTTCGGCCAGCTTGGGGCCAACTATCACTATCAGCACCGTGATTATGGAGAACACGAACAGCAGCGCCAGCAGCACGCATATTACCCGCTTGAGCTTTGAGGCGCGCCATTTTGAAAACAGCCTGTTTTCCAGAAAGCACATGGGCATATTGGCTATAAAGCTTATGGCCACGGCTATGAATATGGGGCTGATGGCGTCGAAAAAGTTGCTGATTGAGCTTTTTACGGCGGTCAGGTTTTCTATTATCTCATATAATATGACGCCGAAGGCCACTATGAAAACGTATCTTCTTGAGGACTTCCAAAGGCCCTCCATATCCTGCTTATCCTTCAAGGCTATCCTCCGGAACTGATTTCTTCAGGGCCTCCTGCTTCGCCTCGCGGTCGAATTTTTCTGCAAGGAGCTTGGCGGAGATGTACGCGGAAATGGCGTCTATCGCCATGCGGTTCCTGCCGCCCCGCATTACGGCAAAGTCGGCCTCCCGAATGTATTTGCTTATGTATTCCTCATACATGGGCTTTACTGTGGCCATGTACTGTTCAGCTATGTTTTCTATGGAACGGCCGCGGACCTGTATATCCCGCTTTATGCGCCTTAGCAGACAAACGTCCTTATCAACATGCATATAGACCTTCAGGCTCATCAGGTCGGTCAGGCGTTTTTCGCGGAACATATGTATGCCCTCGAGTATGAGCACGTCCATGGGCTGTATCAGCTCGTCGCTGTCCGCCCGCATATGCTTGGCGTAGTCGTAGCCCTTTCTGGTTATGGGGAGACCGCCCTGAAGGCGCTGTATGTCGGCATAAAGCTGGTCAAAGTCAAATATGTCCGGCTCGTCATAGTTTATATGTACCCGCTCCTCAAATGGCAGGTCGGAATGGTCCCTGTAATAGCAATCCAGACCGATTATTGCCGAGGTGCAGGTAAGGGAGTCCCTGATCTCCTTTGCGAGGGTGCTCTTGCCGCTGCCGCTGGCGCCGCATATGCCGACGATTATCATGCTGTAAATCCTTCCCCAAATTATGCTTTTCTATTATTATAACCCCAAAAAGGGCAATTTGATAGACGCAAAATCCAAATTTGACCTGAAATGGCTGCAAACCACGTCCTGCTGCGGGTTTACGATTTGTTTGATTTTGCATTATAATATTTGTGCTATAATATCTGAATAACCTTAACTATTCGGGAGACGCGGTCAAATGAAAAGAAGCCGGGGCTTGTCAAACATAAAAACCATACTGAAAAATGCCTTCAGGAGGCTGAACCTGGGGCTGAGGCGCTTCAGCCGGCGCGGCGGCATAGGCGGGGCCATAGGGCGGCTTGCCCTGAGCATAAGGCGGCGGGATAAGCGCGCCATAACGTCGCTGTGCGCATTTCTGGGCTGCCTCGTGCTGCTCATAGCGGGCATATCCGTAATATCCAGCAACAGGCCCCAGCAGAGCATGCAGGGAGTAATAACCTCCTCCGCCGGCATAGTAGACCTTACGGGCGACTATGAGGACGTTCAGGCCGACAGGGAAGCCAGGGAGCTGGCGGCGGGGCCTACCCCAAAGCCGCTGTATTTCCAGCAGGGCTTTGAGGATGAGAACATAGCCGAAATACAGCAGAGGCTGATGGACCTCGGCTATATGGACAACGACGAGCCTACCAACTACTACGGCCCGAACACGAAGGAGGCGGTGGAAATATTCCAGCGCCAGCACGGCGTTACGGTCACCGGCGTGGTGGACAGGGCCACCTATGAGAAGCTGTTCTCGGACGATGCGCTGACATATATGGCGGATATCGGCATAAGCGGCTCCGACGTGGAGGATATACAATCGAGACTGCGGGAGCTGGATTATCTGGATAAGGTCACGGGCTATTTCGGCGAGGAGACCGAGAAGGCGGTCATAGAGTTCCAGGAAAACAACCATCTGGACGTGGACGGCAAGGTGGGCTCGCAGACCCGCGAAATGCTATACAGCGAGGACGCGGTGCCAAAGAGCATTAAGTACGGCGAAAAGAGCGACGACGTGCTCCGCTACCAGAAGCGGCTGAATAAGCTGGGATACCTTTCCAGCACCCCGGACGGTACCTTCGGAAGGGATACCGTGAACGCGGTAAAGAGCTTCCAGCGGCAGAACGGCCTTACGGTGGACGGCTACATAGGCCCCTCCACCAGGGAGCTGCTGATGAGCAGGAGCGCCAAGGCCAGCGTGATATCATTGGGAGAGACCAGCAGCAGCGTAACAAAGATACAGAAGCGGCTGAAGGAGCTCGGCTACCTCAAGAGCAGCGCCACGGGATACTTCGGCACCTCGACCGAATCCGCCGTATCCGCCTTCCAGAAGCGCAACAAGCTGAGCTCCGACGGCAAGGTGGGCAAAGGCACAATGTCCGCACTGTTCTCAAGCAAGGCAAAGAAAGCGCCCAGCAACTATAAGCCCTCATCGGGCAGCTCGTCCGGCAGCTCATCCGGCAGCTCATCCGGCAGCTCGTCCGGCGCGCTCACCGGAACCATGGGCAGCGTTGACAGGTTCATCTCCGCGGCCCGGAGCAAGATAGGCAGCCGTTACTCCAGGGGCGGCAAGGGCCCGGATAAGTTCGACTGCTCGGGCTTTGTATACTGGTGCCTGAGGCAGGCGGGGGTTAATCAGAAGTATCTCACCTCCTCGGGCTGGCGCAGCGTATCGGGCTACACTAAGGTCACATCCCTTTCCAGCCTGCAAAGAGGCGATATAATCGTATTCCGCGGCCATGTGGGAATAGCAATGGGAGACGGCACCATGATAGACGCCTCCAGCGGCAACGGCAGGGTAATCCACAGAAGCTGCATGGGCGACTGGTCCAAGCGCAACTTTATCTGCGCCTGGAGGATATTCTAAAGGGCGATCCGGGAGACAATAAAAAAAGCGGCGTTTTGCCGCTTTTTTTTGATGCTTATATGGTTTATTCCACCGTTACCGATTTGGCAAGGTTGCGGGGCTTATCGATATCGCAGCCCTTGAGCAGCGCCACATAATAGGCGAAGAGCTGAAGGGGCAGTATCGCAAGCGAAGGCAGGACGAAGGGATCCGCCTTGGGTATCCACATGACCTGATCGGCTGTCTCCTTCACGCCGGGCGTACCCTCGGCGGCAAGCGCCAGCACTACCGCGCCGCGGGCCTTTACCTCGCGCATATTGCTTATCATCTTTTCGGTCAGGGGGGCGTAGGTGCAGAGGGCTACCACCAGCGAGCCGGGCTCTATAAGCGAGATGGTGCCGTGCTTCAGCTCGCCCGCAGGGTACGCCTCGGAGAATATGTAGGATATTTCCTTTAGCTTGAGGGAGCCTTCCAGCGCCAGGGCGTGGTCTATGTTGCGGCCTATGAAGTATATGTTGCGGCAGCCGAAATAGAGCGACGCAAGATACTTGATATGATCCGGCTTTTCAAGAAGGCCGCGCATAAGGGCTGGCAGCCCATCGATCGCGTCCAGGCAGCTTTTAAGCTCGCCGTCGCTCACCATGCTGCGGCAGCGGCCCATGTGCAGGGCAAGCAGATAGCATACGGAAAGCTGCGCGCTGTAAGCCTTTGTGGTGGCCACGGCTATCTCGGGGCCGGCCCAGGTATATATTACGTCCTCGCTCTCGTTGGCGATGGTGCTGCCGACGACGTTCACTATGGACAGCACATGCGCGCCGCGCTTTTTTGCCTCGCGCAGGGCAAAGAGGGTATCTATGGTCTCGCCGGACTGGCTTATGACTATGGCTATGGTCTTGCCGGTCACTATGGGGTCGGAATAACGGAACTCCGACGCCAGCTCCACTGTTACGGGTATCCGGGTGTAATGCTCGATGAAGTGCTTCGCCACCTGGCCCACATAGCTTGCCGAGCCGCAGGCAAGTATGAATATCCTGTCGCAGGCTGCTATGTCGTCAGGGGATATGTGGGTAAGCCCCAGCTCTATCCTGCCGTCCTTTATACGGGGGCGGACGGTGTTGCGTATCACATCGGGCTGCTCCATTATCTCCTTGAGCATGAAGTGGGGGTATCCGCCCTTTTCGGCGGCGTCCGCGTCCCATTGGATATGCTCGGTATTTTTGTGCAGCTCCTCGCCGTAGCGGTTGTATATCTTTACGCTTTCGGCGGTAAGCACGGCCATATCGTATTCGTCAAGGCGTATCACCTCGCGGGTGTGCTTGAGTATTGCGGGTACATCCGAGGCGATGAAGTTTTCGCCCTTGCCCACGCCTACTATAAGCGGGCTGTCCTTGCGCACGGCATAAAGGGTATCCGGATGACCGGCGAAGATTATGCCCAGGGCGAACGCGCCGGAGATAAGATTGATGGCCTCGCGAATGGCGGCCTCGGGGCCGTTCTGGCGGTTGCTGCGGTAAAAGTGCTCTACAAGGTCCGCGGCTATCTCGGTATCTGTTTCGGACACGAAGGAATAGCCCTGCTCGGTAAGAAAATCGCGGAGCTCCATGTAGTTTTCCACTATGCCGTTATGAACCAGAGCCACCTCGCCGTGCTGGCTGAGATGGGGGTGGGCGTTTACATCGTTGGGCTCCCCGTGGGTGGCCCAGCGGGTATGGCCTATGCCGAGGCAGCCGGGCAGCGACCTGCCGCCGTCCGTCATTTTTTCCAGCACGCTCAGCCGGCCCTTGGCCTTTACGACGCCAAGCTTATTGCCGTCCGCGACGGCTATGCCTGAGGAGTCATAGCCGCGGTACTCGAGCTTCCTGAGCGCCTCCAGTATGAGGGGCGCGGCCTGCTTGGAGCCTATATAGCCTACTATTCCACACATTGATAAACTGTTTCTCCTTTGATGAATTAGTCCCAGAGCTTTTCGGAGTATAGGCCCTGCGCCTTGATTTTCGCTATGCTCTCCATGACCGCAGGCTTATCCTCCTTGTATGTCACGCCGAACCATTTATCCGGGCTCTCCTCGACCTTCACGCGGACCTTGCCGCGGGATATGAGGGTCTGCACGGCGTTGGGCAGAAGATCCTCGTATTTGGCGGGATCTTTACTTATGCCCGCCTCAAAGTTGGCCGTGAATACATCCTCCAGCATGGGAAGTATATCCGGCTTGAAGCCCCAGCAGTTCATGGAGACGGGGGTGCCATCCGGAAGCTCGGTGAAGGTCCTGCCGTCATCCTCCGTAAAGGCTCCGCCGTGCTCCCGCTTGAATATCTTGCGCCGCTCCACTATATGGGTGAGGAGGCCATCGCTGTTCACCTCGCATATGCCCCGGGCGACGCTGCCGTTTTCGGTAAGGGTGTTTTCCAGCCTGTAACTTATCATAAGCTGCTCGTCCGAGGGAGTGTCTCCGGCGAGGAATTCGTAAAGCTGCTTAAAGGCGGTGGGGCCGTAATAGTCGTCGGAGTTTATGACGGCGAAGGGCCTGCCGCCTATCTCGTCCCTTGCGCACAGCAGGGCGTGGGTGGTGCCGAGGGGCTTTGTGCGGCCCGCAGGAGCCTTAAGCCCCCGGGGCAGCTTATCCATCTCCTGAAACGCGCACTTGACATTGGCGCGCCGGGATATCCTCGTGCCTATGGCGTCCATGAAGTCCCGCTCCATATCATGCTTGATTATGAATACAAGGTCGTGGAAGCCGGCGCGTATCGCGTCGTAGATCGAAAAGTCGATTATCAGGTTGCCCTCGGCGTCAATGGGGTCTATCTGCTTGAGTCCGCCGTAGCGGCTGCCCATGCCGGCGGCAAGCAATACGAGTACAGGCTGCTTTTTCATTTGAATATTGACCTCCGTATGCGTATTTTTTATATGTATCAATGCAGGCGTATCTCCCGCCCGAAGGAGCGGGGCGCCGCGTATTTTTTGACTATATCGGTCATGGTGCTTTCGCTCATGCCCGGAACGTGCTTCATTGCGGGAAGCAGCCGCTTCATGGAGCTGTCGTCCACGAGACCCACCAGCTCCAGCAGCATTTTAGCGGCCCCCTCCGCCGTGGGAGTCTCGTTAAACACCGCCTCTATTGCGTCATTCAGTATGCGAAGCTCGATTATACGGGTGTCCGGCGTTTCAAGGAAGCTTGTGAACAGCGTGATGCAGGCTTCGCCTTCGCCTGCGGACCATATCCCCCGGGTGGAGACCAGATGATGCTCCTCCTTCATCACAAATACGGAATCCGTAAAGCTTCCGTCCATAGCCATATACACCGTATTGCGCTCGCACTGCTCGTAGAAGGTGACTGCGAGGCCGTTTTCCGTAGAGCTGAAGCGTATTATGTCCGCGCCCCTGCTGTAACAGCCGTGGACGTTTTGCAGCGGCTGCGGGAAAAGCGAGCCGTAGTTGTCGAAAAGGCGGAACTCCCTGCCGTCAAGGAGGGCGCGAATCTTATTGAAGGCGGCTTTGTCGGTCCCCAGGCCCTTTCTTGAGGAACCGGGGGAAAACACCAGGCCGGCGAGATACGCCTTCAGGCTGTCGTAGCCTGCGGGGTAAGGCGCAAGCTCCGTGCCGGAGCAGGCCCAGAAGCAGGAATCAAGAAGCTGCATCAGGGATGTTTTGGCGAAGAGCTGCGTGCTGCCGGAGTATATTATCGCCGCCGCGTCGTATTGCGGGAACATTACCGCGTACTGACCGAATGCGCCGTTGAACTGATAAGCCCCGCCGCCGCTTATCCATATCTGGTAGCCGTAGCCGTGCTTCATTTCGCCGTTTGGGGTGGATATCCGGGGCGATGTGGCGGCGCTTATCCATTCTTCGGAGAGAAGCCTTCGTCCCTCCCATACACCCTTGTTTAAATAGAGCTGGGCTATTTTGGCAAGGTCCTCTATGCAGAGGCTCAGCCCCCAGCCGCCCTTTTCCGTGCCCTTGGGGCACGTTTCCCAGTGATGGCTGCGAATGTCCAGCGGCTCATACAGCCTTGGAGTGAGAAATTCGGTAAGGCTTACGCCCGTCTTTTTCCTCAGCACGGCGGAGAGCATATAGGTGTTGAGCGAATTGTATTCAAACTGGGTGCCAGGCTCGAACTTGGGCGCGGATTCCATGAACATCTTTACCCAGTCCTCATCCAGGGCGCTGCCAACCTCGTTGAAGCGGACGCCCGTGCTCATGGTGAGAAGATGCCGTATTGTCAGCATTTTCGACCATCTGCTCGCGGGCTTGCCGGTATAGCCGGGGAATATGTCCTCAAGGCGCTCGTCTATATCCAGAAGGCCCTCGTCCACAGCCATACCCACGGCGGTAGAAACGATGCTTTTGCTGGCAGAGTAGAGCATATGGGGGATACCGGGCCGGTAGGGGGCGTAATACCCCTCGGCGAACACCCTGCCATGGCGCAGCAGCATTACGGAATGCACGCCGAGCTCGGCGGAATTATCGGAAAGGCTCCTGAAGAACCGCTCCACCACCGTGCTGGAAAGGCCCGCCTCCTCGGGGGTGCAGCGCGGCAGGGATCTTCCCTCGGACAAAACGGGAAGGCTGCCCATCTGACGCGAGTAGCCGTAGACGGGTATGCCCTCCATGTCTCTTTTAAGCATTTTGATGAGCAGCTCAAGGCTGCGCATCTGAATGGTAATGTCCATTTTTCCTCCGGATATTAAGCCCTGGCAGGCTTATTCCTGAAGTATTTTATGGCGCCGGGCTTTTCATTATACCGCCGGCTCGGGTTCGGGCTCCCCAGCCTTGGGGATATTGCGTCCGGTGCGGTCGATGTAGAAGGCGGCGAAGGCCGCGCATACATAGGGCTGCAGCCAGAGGTCGCCTATGCCGCAGGTCAGCAGGCTGAGTATGCTCCAGCCTATGAAGGAAAGATCAAGGCAGAACAGCCGCCACTTGTGGCCGTCCATAAGCTCCTTGCTCATGTTCACCGCCTCTCGTATGCCAAGAGAGGGGTTTTCCGCCATGAGATACGGGGCAAGGCGGTAGCGGTAGTAGGCTATTATGCCCGGCACGATCAGCAGCAGCGACCACAGCCATATGAACAGCGACATAAAGAGGTTGAGCCCCATGGCCTTTATGAGTATATCGCAGCGGGAGAATATGACGGATACCTCGTCCTGCCTGTTCTCCGCAACGAGGTCAATGTAATACTTGCTGTGTCCAAGGGAGAGCGCGCCGGCAAGGAGTATGACGGCTATGCTCAGCGCAAGGGATATAAGCGAGCCGAATACGCTGTCCGCCGTCTCCACCGCGGCGTAGGTGGCAATGAAATCGCTGTAATTTCCGCTGAAAAGCAGGCCGAGATCCATATGCCCCAGGTCTTTTGCAAGGTTGTATATGCTGTTCATGCTGCATATAAGGCCGACCAGGAAAGTAACAAGGATAGACCTGCCCCAATGACCCTTAAGCTTATCGCGGGCTATGCGTCGAAATTCGCTTGCAGTAAACATGACAAGAATACCTCCTGAAATGGATTATTAAAACAGGTAAGATCAAAGGCGACAGCGTCAGTCGTCTATTTTGCAGCCGGAGCAGCCATCGCAGCTCTCCGCGTCGCACTCCATACGCGCCTCGACTATCTTGGAAAGAACCTCCATCTTGTCCTCATCGGCAGGGAGGAATTCCTCGTATTCGCCGTCTGTGCGGATGCGGAACACGAACAGATCGGATTCCTCGTCGTCGGCCGCCGCTGGGTCTATCATTACGGCGTACTCCTCGTTTTCATAGTCGAAGTAATCGACTACCTCGAGCTCTATCTCGTTTCCTTCCTCGTCGTTGAATACAACTATATCCCTATCCAGCTCTTCCATGTTAAAAATCTCCTTTTAAAAATCCATATTACTGGTAAGCATATTTTACCTCATGGCGGCCTTTACCGCAAGATAATAGCGGGATAATTGACAACGTGTTTACATTAATAAAAAAGTTGCGTAAAAAAGCCGCCTGTCTGCCCAGGCGGCCCTTTTTTATACAAATATGGAGTTTTATCGGAAAGATATGGGGAAAAGCCTTATATAAAACCTAATGCTCTCTGTGTGCTGCTATCGCCTCCCTTCTCTGCGGCGCCCTATAGGGCTTATCGGAGGTGGGACGCCCGGCATCGGTAAATTTACCGGGCAGGTGTTGCTGCGTGTTGCTGTCAGTGGGCTGTTCGCCTCCTTTCTTTGAAGTGATTATATGGTATCAGAAAGGTATGGCATAAATTTGGCCCAAAGTTATACTCCTGTGGCAGTTATATTAACGCTTTTTGTATGTTTATTTAAGCTTATCCGCCCCGGCGGGGGCAATGTCGAATACCGTCAGCGTATCGCCCTCCACGCAAAAGCGCACGTCAAAGCCGGAAAACTCAAGGCCGTACCGCTCCCCGTCCTGCTGGTATGCGGGCCGCGGGTCCTGCGAAAGAGCGGCAAGCAGCGCATCCCGCTTGACAGCGGGAATGGAAATAAGCAGCTCCTCCGGAAAGACCACCCGAAGCCGCTTTTCAAGCTTCTCTCCGGCAAAGCCGTCCTTCGCCTCCGGGTGGCTGTCGGTAAAGGAAAGATACGGCTTTATATCGTATATGGGGGTGCCGTCCATAAGGTCTGCGCCTTCAACCATGAGCACGCGGCCGAGGCCGGGGCGGCTTTCCACGGATACCAGCTTTACGGAGGAGAGGCCTATGGGGTTGGGACGATAGGGGGAGCGCGTGGCAAACACACCCATGCGGGTGTTGCCCCCAAGGCGGGGAGGCTTTACGGTAGGCCGAAAGCCCTGCCGCTCCACCCTTGAAAAGCCCCATATGAGCCACAGGTGAGAGTAGCCCTCGATGCCCCTGAGGGCGTTGGCGTCCCGGTATTCAGGCTCGAATATCACGGCGGAAAGCTGGCCGCCGCCCAGGCCGCTCTGGCGCGGCACGCCGAATTTCTGCGTGAAGTCGCTCCTTATGCGGGCTATGACCTTTAATGTGAAGGTGTCGGCCATGGCTTACTTTTCCGCCCCGGGCAGCTCAGAGGTGCAGCAGGGGCAGCGGGTAGCCTTATCGGGTATTACGCTGAGGCAGTAGGGGCATTTGCGGGGCTCCTTCTTTTCGCCGGGCTTTTTTACCATATCGTGCAGCTTGTTCATGGACTTGACAAGCAGAAAGAGCACGAAGGCTATTATTATAAAGTTCAGCACCGCGGTTATGAAGGCGCCGTAGGCTATGGAGGCCCCGCCCACGCTTACGGCCTTGTCGCTGAAGTTCTGCCCTGCAAATATGCCTATGACGGGCGAAATTATGTCGTTTACAAGAGAGTCGACTATGCCCTTGAAGGCGCCGCCGATAATGACGCCCACGGCAAGATCCATGACGTTGCCGCGCATGGCGAATTCCTTGAATTCAGCAAGAAACTTCTTCATATGAAAAAATACCCGTCCCTTCAGGAGAAAATATTACGGGCATTATTATAGCACAATATCGTGCGGAATAGGTGCGGTTATACAAAAAGAACCGCCTGACGGCAGCTCTTTTCGTTGGCGCGCCCTGAGGGATTCGAACCCGCGACCTTCTGGTCCGTAGCCAGACGCTCTATCCAGCTGGGCTAAGGGCGCATACGCTTTTTATCGCGTGCTTGATTATTATATCGCGTCGAAACATATTTGTCAACGGCGATGATAAGTTTTTTAAAAGGCGGGTTGATTTTTTTTAAATCTGGTGTATAATAGAGACGGTATGGGGCATTAGCACAGTTGGTAGCGCGCAACGTTCGCAATGTTGAGGTCAGGGGTTCGAATCCCCTATGCTCCACCAAACTTGACAGGTCCGAACCTTATCCCGGTAGGGAATGGGTTCGGATCTGTTGTTTATACAGATTACGTTATATAAACCGGCATAGATAAACACATGTGAGCCAAGTATGGGTATGAAACGATTTTTCATATATAAAGATGCTGCCATGTGCAGTGTGACCTGCGCACCATGGCTTGGGGCGCGGTCGTAGCTGCGTTCAGCATTCTTGCCGCCATGCTTGATTTGGTCAACAGCGGCGAATTCAGCGCGATGAGCTTCGTTTCCGGACTGGTCGTTCCCGGGCTGTATGTTTACGGCGCAGTACTCAATTCCAAGGCGGACGCCATACAGAACGCAGAATAACATACAGAACGCAGAATAAGGTCAGGAGGTTTCAATGGAAAATTTTGATAAGAAATACTGTGACATATGCGGTGAAAAGATAGGCTTCCCCGGCAATAAAAAGCTTGAGGACGGCAACCTTTGCAAGAATTGCGCCGCAAAGCTTTCCCCTGGTTTTCCGAGCGCCGCCAAAGCACCGCTTAAGAAATAAAGCAGCAGCTCGACTACCGCGAAAGCAACAAATCCGCCGTTGCCGCGTTCCATGTGACCCGCGCACTGGGCGACAACGCAAAGGTTCTGCTTGATGACGGCGTATGCAAATTTATGGTCACGAGCGCGCGCAGCCTTATGGATGCAAATTCGGACGTTATGGATTTTGCCGACGTTACGGGCTGCCGCATAGACGTGGACGAAAGCCGCACGGAGCTGAAACAGAAGGATAAGGACGGCAAGGATGTTAGCTGCGTTCCCGCGCGTTATCGTTCCACATACACGTTTAATGTTATAATCAACGTTAACAATCCATATTTTAATGAAATACGTTTCCGCCTTAACGGAAAAACGGTTGAAATAAACAACGTTATTGTGAATGCATACAATCGTTCAAACATTGACCAGCGCAAGAGCATAGATTACTGCGAATATGAAAAGCTTGGGCAGGAGATAGCGGATACGCTGACCCATATCCGCACCACCGTGCGCGAAAATATCGCCGCGGCAAACGCTCCCAAGGCCAGCGTAAAATGTCCTTTCTGCGGCAGCGTCATAGAGGCATAATATAGCGGAAATTCAAAAAGCCATCGATAAGGCAACAATATTTGTATTTTGGGGAACGGGCATGACTCAGGTCATGCCCGTTACGCCTTTATCAGCCCGCCCGCAGGAGGCCAGTTCTTCAGCCAGAAGGCCTCTGCGCCGAGGGGACGAAACGGTAGGGTTGCTGCTCGGCTGGAACGGCAAGGGTGAGGACAAGATAAAGATCACCGCCGAGGGCTCGAATGTGTTCGTACAGGGCAGGGCTTTGAAAAATGCGGGCTCATGGGCGGTGCCTGCGCGGATGCACTTAATGGGAGCGGCGATGGTGCTGAGAGTGATGACCGGAAAAATACGCGCAGGCGTTAAGCCAATTTGAAATTACGCTATACAGGCGCGCCGTCATTCCGACGGCTTTGTTGCTTTATCATATATCTGAGAGGCTTTTTTGATAACAAAATCGAATATGAGGTAATATATCGCCGTGACAAGAAGATAAACGCCCAACAGAAGGCCCCGGCTGTCCGCAAGCTCGGGCGGGAGCTGCTCGGAGCCGGAAAGCGCGGTCACGGAAAATATCGCCGTGCCTGTTATGAGTATTATGGCGAAGCGAATGCCGGAGCGCAGGGCGCGGCTTTTGCAGATGGCAATTCTTTCGCGCACCAGCGGATAATAACCGAACAGGGCAAATATAAGGGCGCTGTCCTTTTTGCCGGGGATAAGCAGCGACGCGGCGGAAACCAGCAGCCATGCCGCCATGCCGTACAGGAGGCCGTCCTTGAGCGGCACTATCGCGATTAGGGCGAGCAGCGCCAGCAGCAGGGGGAGAGCGCCGGTAAGCGAGCCTATGAGCAGGAGCAGCAGCGCCGCCCCGGCACAGAAAAGCGCCAGGGCTGGCTTGTTTTGCGATAGCTTACGCATATCAGTCGTAAAGGTGGCAGGCGCAGAAGTGGCCGGGAGAGAGCTCGCGCAGCTCGGGAACGGCCTCGCGGCATACGGGCTTTGCATACTTGCATCTTCCGCGGAATTTGCAGCCCGCAGGGGGATCTACCGGGCTGGGCACATCGCCCTCGAGCACAATGCGGCGGCGTTCCTTTTCGTAATCCGGGTCGGCGACGGGTATTGCCGAAAACAGCGCCGTTGTGTAGGGATGCCGCGGGTTTTTATACAGCTCCTGGCTTTCCGCAAGCTCCATTATGCTGCCAAGGTACATCACGCATACCCTGTCGGATATGTTCTTTACCATGGAAAGATCGTGGGCGATGAAAAGATACGTAAGCCCCATATCCTTCTGAAGCTCTTCCAGAAGGTTCACAACCTGCGCCTGAATGGATACGTCAAGGGCGGAAATGGGCTCATCGCAGACGATAAAGCGTGGGTTTATGGCCAGGCTGCGCGCTATTCCTATGCGCTGGCGCTGTCCGCCGGAAAACTCATGGGGGAAGCGGCTGGCGTGCTCCTTGCTCAAGCCCACCTTTTCCAGACAGTCGTATATTACCCGCTGCCGCTCCTCGCCGGAGCAAAGCTCATGTATGTCTATGCCTTCGCCTATTATATCTCCTACCGTCATTCGGGGATCAAGGGAAGCGTAGGGATCCTGAAATATCATCTGGGCCGCCCGGGCGTATTCGCGGCGCTCTGCGGCGTTGAACCTGGTTATATCCTTCCCTTCAAACAATATTTTACCCGAGGTGGGTTCATAAAGCTTTACAAGGGTGCGGCCTATGGTGGACTTTCCGCATCCGGATTCGCCCACAAGGCCGAATGTCTCGCCCTTATATATGGAAAAGCTTATATCATCTACCGCCTTGAGGCACTGCCTGCCCGCAACCGGGAAGTACTTTTTCAAATGGGATACTTCGAGTATAACGTCATTGCCTGTAAAGTTGGACATATGAGCCTCCAAACAAAAGAAATGATGAAACAAAAAATCAGATAACAATTTTACCGAACATTTATTGTATCTTATCACGAAAAGGGAAAAAGGTAAAGAAGAAACAGCGTGCAAAAATAACATGAAAATACATGAAAGGCTTTCATGAAATCAATTACAAAATCGCATCGATAATTTTTGCGCAATATGATAGCCGCACTCGGACGTATTGTGCTATAATAAGAAAATCAAAGACAGAGAATCGCACCAGCATATTTCACAGTAGCCCGCAGCGGCATTTTTATCTGAACAAAAAAGTATATCTTATAAGACGGATGTCACAACAAGCGAAACCATAACCCAAATAAATATCATAACCGAGAAGGAGAACTATCGATGAAAAAGTTGACGTGTATCTTTCTGATCCTCGCAATGGTTTTTGCAGCGGCTGCGTGTACCTATCAGCAGCCGGCCGCAGCCCCGGAGGAAGGCGCTTCCGAGGCGGTCGCCCAGAAGCTGACGATTACCGAGTCTTCCATACCCACCATCGACCCTCAGCAGTTCAATGCGGCTTCCTCTTATGTGGTGCTCAAGGGAATAGGCGAGGGCCTTATCCGCACCAGCCTCAACGACATTAACCCCGGCGTTGCGGAGAGCTGGGAGATCGCGGAGGATAACAAGAAGATGACATTCCACCTTCGCGACGGTGCTTGCTGGAGCGACGGCACACCCCTTACGGCGAACGATTTCGTTTACTCCTTCCGCCGCCTTGCTGATCCCCAAAAGGGCTTCAGCTATAGCTGGGTGCTGTATGAAATAAAGAATGCCGCCGGAGTGCTGGACGGCTCGCTGCCCCTTGAGGAGCTGGGCGTTTCCGCGCCGGACGACAGCACCTTCGTTATAGAGTTCGACACCCCCGCGCCCTATTACCTCGGATTCCTGGATATGCCCTGCTTCTACCCCGTAAAGCAGGAGCTGATAGAAAAATACGGCGATCAGTATGCCCTTTCCGCAGATTCCATGCTGACCAACGGCCCCTTCGTGGTATCCGAGTATCTGCCTGATCAGAGCATAACCATGATACCAAACGAGAACTACTGGAACAGAGAGGCGGTAAAGCTTGATGAATGCCAGCTGATCGTGATGGAGAGCGAGGCTGCCTTCGCAATGCTGGAAACCGGCGAAATGAGCCTCGCCAATATTCCCACCGCAATGGCTCCCATGTATATGCAGGATGCATCGCTGCTGCCGGACTACACCGTCACCTCCTACATGAGCGGCGCCGTGGACTGGTACTGCATAAACATAGCGAGCAAGACAAACCCCATACTTGCCAACAAGGACTTCCGCCTTGCGCTGAACTATGCGCTGGATCGCGAGGAATATGTAAAGGTCGCCACCAACGGCCTGTACAGCCCCGCCACTCGCTTCGTGCTTCCCGCAGTGGCCGGCGTTGACGGCAAGACTTACTGCGAAATGTTCCCCATCGACACCTATAAGACCACCGCAGAGCTCGACAAGGCCAAGGAGCACCTGAATGCCGCCATGACAGCCATGGGCATATCCGATCCTTCCGAGATCACTATAAAGCTCAAGATAAGCGATGACAACGCCGCGGCTCTCATAGTTGAAAACTGCCAGGATCAGTGGCAGCGCGCCCTCGGCATAAAGGTGGAGATAGAGAAGGTCACATACAAGGCGATGCTTGCAGACCGCGTTGCGGGAGATTTCGACCTGATCTACGCCGGCTGGATGCCCGACTATGACGATCCCTATACCTACCTGAGCTACTTTGTATCCACCAACGCACAGAACGGCGGAAAGTTCTCCAACGCCCGCTATGACGAGCTGGTAAACACCGCCAACAACTATGCGGACGCAAAGACACGTCTTTCGATGTATGCAGAGGCGGAGAAGATACTGATGGACGAGGCAGGCATGGTGCCCTTGCAGGTACGCGAGGTGCCCTATGCATACAAGAGCAACCTTAAGAACGTGAATCGCTTCTATCTGGGCTCCCAGACCGACTGGGCCTTCGGCTACTTTGAATAAAGAAAGCGGAAATGAAGCGTCATACCGGGGCTGCGCGGCTTTTGCCGCGCGGCCTTTACCCTTGATTTTCCATATTTTTTAAAGGAATCATAATAACCTATGGGAAGATATGTATTAAAGCGCTGCGTGATAGCGGTCGTCACGGTGCTGGTGCTGGTCACGATCATATTCGTGCTGGTGCGGCTGCTGCCCGGCGATCCCTTTACCAGCGAAAAGACGAATGAGGCCATCAAGGAAAAGATGATGGCTTATTACGGCCTTGATAAGCCCCTTATAGAGCAATGGTTCACCTACGTAAAAAATCTGCTCAGGGGGGATCTTGGCGTATCGCTGAAATACCCCGGCAGAACGGTCAATTCCGTCATCGCCCAGACCTTCCCCTTCTCCGCGAGTCTCGGCGCAAGGTCGCTCATACTGGCGCTCATAGTGGGTTTGTTTTTGGGGACTCTCGCCGCGCAGCACGCGGGAAAAGCGCTGGATTATATCTGTGTGCTGATAGCGGTAATAGGCGTATCCATGCCGGATTTTATAATAGGAACACTGCTGCAGCTCGTGTTCGCCATCAAGCTCAGGTGGCTGCCCGCAGGTCAGTGGATCAGCTTTAAGTATACGATACTTCCGGTGTTCGCTTTAAGCCTGTACACACTGAGCCTCGTTACCCGCCTCATGCGCTCCAGCATGATGGAAGTGATAAACCAGGATTACATAATGACCGCAAAGGCAAAGGGCCTCTCCAAGTTTGAGATAATATGGCGGCATGAGATACGTAACGCCATACTGCCCATAGTGACGACAATGGGCCCGCTGACGGCGGCGGTACTGACCGGCACCTTCGTGCTGGAGAAGATATACGCTGTGCCGGGCATGGGCAAGTTTTATGTGCAGAGCATAAACGATCTGGACTATACCATGGTGCTGGGTATGACCTCATTCTACGGGGTATTCCTGGTGACGGCAAACCTGATAGTGGACGTGCTGTACGGCTTCATAGACCCGCGCATAAAGCTGGAAGGCGGCAGCGGAAAGCGGAAAAAAAACAAGCCGGAGATAGGGGTAAAGATGGAAGGAGGCGCGGCAGATGGAAAGTAATACCGTCATTTCTTCCGAAAAATACTTCGGCTTTGGCCCGGAGGACATAAAGCGCGCGCCAAGGGACCGGGACAAACTGAATAAAGTTGTGCGTCCCAGTCTTACCTACTGGCAGGATGCATGGATAAAGCTGCGCAGGAACCCCATGGCTACCATAGGCCTTGTGATACTGATGGTCTATATACTCATGGCCATATTTGTCCCCATGCTTTCAAAATACGACTATGCCACGCAGAATTCCGCCGAGATGAACCTGCCGCCCAGCGCCGGGCATCTTTTCGGCACCGATCAGGCGGGCCGGGATCTTTGGGTGCGCAACTGGATGGGCGCACGGGTGTCGCTTTCGATAGGCATACTGGTGGTGCTTGTGAATACCGCCATAGGCTGCGTAGTCGGCGGCATTGCGGGCTATTTCGGCGGCAGGACGGATATGGTGATAATGCGCATAATCGATGTGCTGTACGGCATACCCTCCCTCATAATCGCCATACTGATACGCACCGTCTGGCCCCAGGGCGGAATATTTTCGCTGATAATCGCCATGTGTATGGTGGGCTGGATAGGTTCCGCCCGCCTTGTACGCGGACAGATACTCCAGCTCAAGAACATGGAGTACGTCATGGCCTCCCGGGTGCTGGGAGCGTCCGATAAGCGCATAATAATCAGGCACATGATACCCAATATAAGCGGCCTTATAATCACCAGCATGACTATGGCCATACCGAAGGTCATTTTTGACGAGGCATTCCTTTCTTTCCTGTGCATAGGCGTACAGCCTCCCATGTGCTCCTGGGGCACGCTGGCCCAGACCGCCGTGCAGGTATACAGGGTATATCCCTATCAGCTTATAATCCCGGCGTTCTTTATCTGCACCACCATGCTTTCAATAAATATGCTGGGCGACGGTATGCGCGACGCCCTCGACCCCAAGACCCGGGGCAAGTATTAAGGAGGGGCGGATATGGAAAAGAACGGCATACTTGAAATAAAGGGATTGAAAGTATCCTTCAGCACCTATGGCGGAAGGGTAAAGGCAGTGCGGGATGTGAGCCTGGAAATAGGCGAGGGCGAGTGCGTGGCCATAGTGGGTGAATCCGGCTGCGGAAAGAGCGTCACGGCAAAGTCGGTAATGGGACTTATACCCAAGAGCTGCGTGGAGGGAGGAGAGATAATCTTCCAGGGCAAGGATCTGCTTAAATATACCGAAAAGCAGATGCAGGGCGTTCGCGGCGACGACATAAGCATGATATTTCAGGATCCTATGACAAGCCTTAACCCTACCATGACGGTAGGAAGGCAGATAGCCGAGGTGCTGGTGAAGCATCAGCGCCTGAGCAAGCAGGACGCACTGAAAAAGGCCGAGGAATACCTGGGACTGGTGGGCATAGCCAACCCGGAAAAGCGGGTAAAGGAATACCCGAACAGCCTGTCCGGCGGTATGCGGCAGAGGGTAATGATAGCCATAGCCATGTGCTGCAATCCCAAGCTGCTCATAGCGGATGAACCTACTACCGCTCTGGACGTTACCATACAGGCGCAGATACTCGAGCTTATGAAGGAGCTGCAAAAGAAGTTCAACACCTCCATAATACTGATAACCCACGACCTTGGCGTGGTAGCGAATATGGCGGAGAGGGTGCTGGTGTTCTACGCCGGCAAGGTGGTGGAAAACGGGCCTACCCGGAGCGTATTTTATCAGCCGCGGCATCCGTATACCCGCGGCCTGCTCAAGTCAATGCCCAAACTCAATGCGGAGGGGAAGGAGGAGCTGGTCAGCATAGAAGGTGCGCCGCCGGATCTGTTTGCGCCGCCTGAGGGCTGCGCGTTTGCAGCAAGGTGCGAATACGCAATGAACATATGCCATAAGCAGCAGCCGCCCTTTATAGGGGTGGGCGAGAACCACTGCGCCGCCTGCTGGCTCAACATGAGGGAGGTACCCGACGAGCTGCGCCCTGAATGGATGAAGAGCGAGCACGTCACATTGGACGATATAAAATAAGCGAGGTAAAAATGTTTAACGCCAATATTCAGAAATTTTTCGATAAGGGTATGGCGGACGCCATATTCCTCATGAAGGGGGCGAACGTCCGCTGGGCCAGCGGCTTCAAGGGGGCGGACTCCTATCTGCTGGCTACCCCGGAGAGGGCTTTCCTTATAACCGACCCAAGATATACCGAACAGGCGGGGATAGAATGCCCCGATATAAAGGCCGTCAACTGGAGGGAAAAGGGCGGCGTTATGAAAGCGGCGGCGGAGATCATAAAGGAGCTCAATCTCCGGCGGATAGCCTTCGAGGACGACGCGCTGACCTATCAGCTTTATAGCGCCCTCAGCAAAGAGACGGATGCGGAGCTCATACCGGCCGCCGGAGAAATAGAAATGCTGCGCAGCGTAAAGACGGTGGAGGAGATACAATATCTTCGCGCCGCCTGCGACATAGCCTGCCGGGCGTTTTACAGGATATTGGAGGATATCCGTGTGGGCGTTACCGAAAAGGAGCTTGCGGCCAAGCTGTCCGCCTACATGGTTTTTGAGGGGGCGGATACTCAGCCCTACGGCAATATACTCATTTCAGGCCCGAATACCAGCCTGCTGCACGGTATACCCTCGGACAGGGCGCTGGGGTACGGCGACTTTGTGCTGATGGATTACGGTTGCCAGTTTAACGGCTACATGAGCGACATGACCCGCACCGTGGTGGTGGGCAAAGCCACGGATGAACAGAAGCGCGTCTATGCGCTGGAAAAACAGATGATAGAGGATTCCCTTGCCGTAATGAAGGCCGGCATTGACACGGGAGAGGTGTACAGGGCTTCCATAAAAGCAATAGAAAATACAGAGTATTTCAAATATCATTATACCGGCGTGGGCCACGGCATAGGGCTGTTCGTGCATGAGCATCCCTTTATAAATCCGGCGGGCGGGAACGTATATGCGCCCAACACCGTCACCACCATAGAGCCGGGGCTGTACATACCCGGCTGGGGAGGCGTGCGCATAGAGGATCAGGTAATAATCAAAGAGGGCGGCAACGAGAACCTTATTTCGGTGCCGCATGACCTGATCGAGGTGTAATAAAGAAAAACAAAAAACGGCCAACGCCTGAATCACCAGGGATTCAGGCGTTTTTCTTTTCCAAAGTTCCTGATTTTAAAGCAGATTACCAAATATCCCTTTATCCCGTATTACCTGCTGCGCCTGTCCCTGTGATTTACTGCCTCCGCACAGGCTGCGCCGATAAGCAGCAACGCCATGAGCCGGAGAACGCCGGCGTCGCCGGTCTTGGGTGTGACAAGCTGCGGGCATGGCGTCTCGCAGGCGCATTTGCCGCAGAGAACGCATTTTTTGCAGCTGCGGCAGTAAGCGTGCTCATGCAGGCAGGGACGCCCCGCGGGCCTTGGGCTATTGGTAGGAGCAGGCCTATACGTAGGCCGGGGAGTGTGGGTCGGGCGCGGCTCCGGGGTGGCTGTGGGCTCGGGGGAAACGGTGGGCCCGGGCGATGCGGCGGGCTCGGGCGTGCCTGCGGGGAAGGGGGACTCCGCAGGCTCCGGCGAAGCTGAAGGCTCTGAGGAGGGCTCCGGAGCAGCTGAAGGAGCAGGCTCCGCTGTGGGTACCGGCGAGGCCGGGGGCTCCGGCGCAGGCAAAGACCGCGGGTTAGCGGCAAGAGCCGCGGAAGGTATCAGGGCAAGCAGCATAAACAGCGCCGCCGCGATCCATATTGTTCTTTTGTTCATTCGGTTCTCCTTCCCGGCAAAGCATGAGAATCGCCTTGCCCATCTTTTACGAAATAAGTGTAACGAATAAATATGCAATAATCCATGGAGTTTTACCGGCATTGCTGGAAAAATATGCAGATAATTGAGGCGCGAAATATGATTTCGTCGTTGATTTATGGGCGCCCTTGTGGTAGATTATCCGTTATACGAAAAGGAAAGACAGGCAGGTATGACTATAAACGATACGGCAAAGAGAAAACTGGCAAACATGGCGCTGCTGATAACGGGAATGATATGGGGCAGCGGCTTTGTTGTGATGAAAAATACGCTTTCCAGCCTGTCCACCAACTATATACTTGCAGTGCGGTTCACCATAGCGGCTCTGGGCCTCAGCTATACCCTGTTTACGAAAGGCCCGGTCACGCTTGAAAAGATAAGGGCCGGGGCCGATCTGGGCCTGTATATATACGGCGCCTTTGCTTTGCAGACCTACGGGCTGATGTTTACTACGGCGGGCAAAAACGCGCTCATTACGGCGTTTTACGTCGTGCTGGTGCCGCTGCTGCTGTGGGTGATAAAAAAGCGCCGGCCGGAGGGAAAGGTATGGGCGGCGGCTGCGATGATGATCGCAGGAATAGCGCTGCTCACCGCCGGCGGCGGGGGCGTTAATATAGGCGATGCGCTCACGCTCTGCTGCTCGTTGGGGTACGCCATACATATCGTGCTCGTGGACGGATATGCCAGAAAGTATGACCTGATGCAGCTTACCTGCCTCCAGTTCTGGTTTGGCGCACTGTACGCCTGGGCGGCGGCGCTGCTGTTCGAGCAGCCTCCCGTAAAAATAGGAGGAGATACGGCGTTTGCGTTGGCATACTGCGGCATAGCCTGCACGCTCATAGGCCTTACGCTGCAAAACGTAGGGGTAAAGTACGCAAGCCCCGAGTATGCGACGCTGTTTTTGAGCACGGAATCCGCCTTTGGGTGTATATTCGGCGTGATATTCCTGCATGAGGCCATGACGGCGCGCATGATCGCGGGAGGAGCGATGGTGGCCGCGGCGCTGATGCTGTCGCAGGTGGAATGGAAGGACGTATTTTCAAAAGGAAAGGACAGGGACGCTCGTAATGCCTGAAAAATTCTGCGGCTTCAAGCCGGAAGCATACATATTCCTGACGGAGCTGGGATTCAACAACAATAAGCAATGGATGGATGAAAACCGCTGGAGGTATAAGGAGTACGTCTATAAGCCCATGTGCCTGCTGGGAGAGCTGCTGCTGCCCGCCATGCTGGAGATAGACCCCGAGTTCAACCCAAGGCTCACCACGATAGTTTCCCGCATAAACCGCGACACCAGGTATTCAAAAAACAAGCTGCCATACCGGGACCATGCGTGGCTGGGCTTCCGGAGGGAAGGCCGAAGCATGGGGGAGAGCCTCTGTATGTATTTTGAGATATCCCCAATCGGATACGGCTACGGAAGCGGTATGTACTGCACCAACCTCGAGGTGATGAACGGGCTGCGCGCCCACGCCATGGCGGACCCGGAGGGCTTCAGGCGGGTAATGAACGCGCCGGCGCTGAAAAGATACAGGGTGGAGGGCGAAAGCTACAGGAAGGATAAGGCGCCGGGCGCGCCGGAGGATATAAAGCCGTATCTCAACCTCAAGGGCATGAGCCTGTGCTATGAATGCCCCAGCCTTGCGCCCACCATGAACGCAGGCATATTCGACGAGGTAAGGGCGGCTATGAATGAGCTCGCCCCCTTCTACCGGTATGTCTGCGGCATAAAATAAGCGGAGCGGGGGATATTTATCCTGCGCAAATATGGTAACATTGTAAAATTTTACGCGCATGAGCCGGTTGGAGGGCCGTATTTCTTGCGTAAATAAGGAATATGGTTTAAAATATAAAAGCAATATTATGTAAAGCCAAAAGGAGGTATTGTATAATGCCGGGTACCATCAACAACGAATACGGAAAAGTTACCATCAGTGAGGATATAATCGCAACAGTGGCTGGCTATGCAGCAACGGAAAATTACGGCGTGGTCGGCATGAGCGCCAAGACCGCCACGGACGCCATACTGAAGCTGGTCGGCAGCGAGGCCAACAAGAAGCGCGGGGTAAAGGTGTCCTTCCTTGGCGATGGAGATGAAGTGGATATCGATCTTTACGTTACCATGGTCTACGGCGTTTCGCTGCCCGTGGTGGCGAAAAACATGATAGACAACGTTCGCTATCGGGTTCAGGAGACTACCGGCATAAAGGTAGCCAACGTGAACATACACGTTGAAAGCATCAGCGCATAATAGCCTGATCAGTGGCGCATGCCTTTCGACGGGCTATGCATGGAGGATATCGATTTGAATAATACTACAATAAACGGGGCGCTCCTGAAGGAGATGTTCCTGACCGGCGCTGCTCTGCTTGAAAAGAACAAGGCATATGTGGATTCATTGAACGTATTTCCCGTGCCGGACGGAGACACGGGAACCAACATGTCCATGACGATGCAGTCTGCCGTAAAGGAAATAAAAGCCTGCAACGGCGGAAGCACGGTGGGCGAGATAGCCGCCGCGGCGTCTCTGGGCGCGCTCAAGGGAGCAAGAGGAAACAGCGGCGTTATACTTTCGCAGATATTCCGCGGCTTCGCAAAGGCGCTGAAGGGCCATGACGAGATGGACGCGGCGCTGCTTTCCGATGCGCTGCGCATGGGTACCGAGTCCGCCTATAAGGCGGTAATGAAGCCCAAGGAAGGGACCATACTTACCGTTTCGCGCATGATAAGCACCGCGGTAGAGGGCGAGTTCAACCAGGGCGCCAACGTATTCGGCCTTATCGACGTAATGATAGAAAGCGGCGAGGAGGCCCTGAAGCAGACGCCGGAGCTGCTGCCCGTGCTCAAGGAAGCGGGCGTGGTGGACAGCGGCGGCAAGGGCCTTATGACGATATACCGTGGCTTCAAGATGGTGGTGGACGGAGACGCCATAGACGATTATGTGGCGGAGCAGCAGGAAGCCGCCCCCGCGGAGGACAACGACCTTTCGCTGGAGGACGTAAACGACATAAAGTTCGGCTACTGCACCGAGTTCTTCGTCATACACCTTGTGGAGTCCTTTAACGAGGACGAGCTGGAAAAATTCCGCGATAAGCTCATGAAGATAGGCGATTCCGTAGTAGTCGCCCACGACGCCGACTTTATCAAGATACACGTCCACACCAATATGCCGGGCAAGGCTTTGCAGCTGGCGCTCTGCTTAGGCGAGCTGGATAAGGTCAAGATAGAGAATATGCGGGAGCAGAACCGCGCCCTTCAGGAGAACATCAAAAAGAACGAGACCGAGAACGCCATGGTGGCGGTAAGCGCAGGCGAGGGCATGGACAGCGAGTTTACGGGCGCGGGCGTCGGCGTGATAATCTCCGGCGGGCAGACCATGAATCCCAGCATAGACACCATAGCCAAGGCCATACGCAAGGCCAACGCCCGGAACGTATTCGTACTGCCTAATAACTCCAATATAATCATGGCGGCGCAGCAGGCGGCGGAGCTTTCCGACCGCAACGTAATAGTCCTGCCCACAAAGACCATGATGCAGGGAATGGCGGCGGCCATGGCCTACGCCCCCGAGAACACCCCGGAGGCGAACCGCAAGCGCATGGAAAAGGCCGCGGCAAACGTCGTATCCGGCGCAGTGACATACGCCGTAAGGGATACCTCCTTCAACGGGCTGACCATAGCCAAGGGCGATATGATAGGCCTTAGGGACAATGTCATAACCATCGTAGGCAAGACTGTGGAGGACGCCACGCTTGCGCTTGTGTCGAATATGCTCGAGGGAAGGGAGGACGCAATGGCGACGCTGTACTTCGGCGAGGGCGTTACCGAGGAGCAGGCGACGGAGCTTTCCGAAAAGCTCACGGCGAAGTTCCCGGACGCCGAGATCATAGCCATACCCGGCGGGCAGCCGCTGTATTACTACTATATATCGGTAGAATAATAATGCATGAAGGAAACTGACAGCATAACAGAGCTAAAAGGAATTGGCCCACGCAAAGCCGAAGCTTTCGGCAAGCTGGGCCTTTTTTCCATACATGACCTTTTGTATCATTTTCCGAGGAAATACCAGGATTATTCAAAGGCGTCCCGCATAATCGAGGCGAGGCACGGCGACTGCGCCGCGCTGGAGCTGAAGCTCAAAAGCGACCCCCGGCTTGCCCGGGTGCGCCGGGGGCTGGATATAACCACCGCCCGCGCCTTTGACCAGAGCGGCGAGATCACCCTTACATGGTATAACCAGCCGTACAGGATGAAGGCGGTAGTGGCGGGCGAGTGCGTTTACGCCTGCGGCAGGGTGGACAGGCGGCATGGCGTAAAGATGATAAATCCCACCATATACCGGGAGCTGCCGGGCATACTGCCGGTGTATCCCCTGTGCTCAGGCCTTTCCCAGAAGCTTATGCGGGACGCGGTCAGGGCGGCGCTCGCGGGCTGCGGCGAAGGAATAGAGGAGAGCCTGCCCGGCGCTATGAGGCAAAAGTATGGCCTTATCGGCCTTTACGACGCCGTTTCGGGCATACATTTCCCAAAGAGCCAGGAGGAGATAAGGGCGGCGCGGCAAAGGCTCGCCTTTGAGGATACGCTGCTGTTCAGCCTTACGCTATCCATGATGCAGTACAGCCTGCCGAAGCGGGAGCGGCCGCTGAAGCTGGAAGGAACGATAGGAAGCTTTGTAAGGCTTTTGCCCTTCGAGCCAACCAACGCCCAGCTCAAGGCCATGGAGGAGATACGGCACGATCTTTCGGGCGGGCGGCTCATGAACAGGCTGCTTCAGGGGGACGTGGGCAGCGGCAAGACCGCCGTTGCGCTTTACGCCATGTATGCGGCCATGCAAAACGGAAGGCAGGCCGCCCTTATGGCGCCCACCGAAATACTCGCGGCGCAGCACTACGGGACGCTTTGCAGGGTTTTCGGGGCGGAAAACGTGGCGTATTTAAAGGGCGGAATGAAAAAGGCGGAGCGGGAGGCCGAGCTTGCCCGCATAGCAATGGGCGAGGCAAAGGCCATAACGGGCACCCACGCGCTATTGCAGGGCGATGTGGAGTTCTTCGACCTGGGCACGGTCATAACCGACGAGCAGCACCGCTTCGGCGTAAAGCAGCGGGCGGCCATAGGGGCCAAGGGAGGCGCCGCGGATGTGCTTATAATGAGCGCCACGCCCATACCGCGCACCCTTGCGATGATACTTTACGGGGATCTTTCGGTATCCTGCATAGACGAGCTGCCGCCGGGCAGAAAGCCCGTGATAACCCGCCTCGTGCCGGAGGACAGGCGGCAGGATATGTATAAATTCATAGAGGAGCAGGCGAAGGCCGGCCGGCAGGCGTATGTCGTATGCCCGCTGGTGGAGGGCAGCGACGCATTGGAGGACGTGCAGGGCGCGGTCGAGCTTTATGAGGAGCTGAAAAAGCGGCTCAGCGTCCCCGTGGGGCTGCTGCATGGGCAGATGCCCGCCTCCGCCAAGGAAAAGGCGGCGGAGGCGTTTCGCCGGGGCGAAACCGGGGTGCTGGTAGCGACTACCGTTATAGAGGTGGGGGTGGATGTTCCCAACGCCACGATAATGGCAATAGAAAACGCAGACAGATTCGGCCTTGCCCAGCTTCATCAGCTTCGGGGCAGGGTAGGCCGGGGCGATAAGCGCTCCTACTGCTTCCTTTTGAGCGGGGACGGCGGCGAGGCGGCGCGGCAGCGGCTGTCCGCCCTCATAAAGACGGGCAGCGGCTTTGAAATAGCCGAGGCAGACCTTATGATGCGCGGCCCGGGCGAGTTCCTTGGCAAAAGGCAGCACGGCATTTCGGAATTTGCGGCGGCGAGCCTTGCCATGGATATAGGGATAATGAAGGAGGCAAAGGACGCGGCGGAGGAGCTGCTTTCCGACAGGCAGGCAATGGCGGAGGCCGCGCCGCTCATAAGGCGGGCGTGGGGCAGGCTGGAGGCCATGGAGGGCGAGATCGCCCGGAACTGAGCCGCAATTATAAAAAAATAAATTTATACATATATTGTCATTCATATTCCTTACCCTTTTCGGAGATATTAAGACCATAAACCGAAGGAAAGGAGGCGGGAAGCAGAAATGGCACGCAGCAATAAGATAGCGGTACCCGACGCCAAGCAGTCGCTGGATAACTTCAAGATGGAAGTCGCGCGTTCTCTGAACGTAAACCTCAAGCAGGGCTACAACGGCGACATCAAGGCCAGGGACGCGGGCTCCGTTGGCGGCGAAATGGTAAAGCGCATGATAGAATACGCCGAGAACAACATGAACGGCAGCATGATGCGATAACCTGAAAGGGCAAAAAAAGGGGGCGCGGAAAGATTCCGCGTCCCATGCTTTTATCTGTTTTTTTTATCTTACTTTATCCCGAGGAAGCGCAGTATGCTCTGCCATATCGTCATATCGCCGGTCTTGGGGGGATTGACGATTATCGGAGGAACGGGAGTGGGGTCGGGATGGTAGTGACCGCCGCCGGGGGTGGGGGTGGGAGTTGAGCCCTTGGTGTTCTTAAAGTTAAGCTCCTTTGTCGGATTCTCTTTTGTAAGCTCTACATCCTTGCTGCTTGCCGCTTCGCCATTCACCGTTACGGTATAGCCACCGGCATCGAGCTCCTCAGCGTGATAGGTATAGCCCTCGGGCAGATTGGATATTGTCATCGTCTCGTCGTCCTTGAGGGTAAACTCAAACGTCCAAACTCCGTCTCCGTTTGTGTCCTTAAAATCAGCGTCGGTGGCAGTCTTGTTTGCAGCCCCGGCAGCGGGAGCCGCAACAGCATTGACTGCTGAGATGATGGGATCAGTGGGGGCAGGCCCGGGTCCGATATTCCCCATTACGGTAACCTTAAACTTAAATTCCCTCGTCTTATCGGCAGGATCATTAGACTCAACGGTCTTTTTGACGGTGATAACGCCGCCGGACTGCGCAGGCGTGGGTTCGCACTTTACGGTGAAAACGACAGGAACGTCGCTGGGAGTGGCAAGCTTCCACTTTTGATTGTCCCATGCAAGCTTTATCGTGCCGGTCTGGGATTCCGGGTCAAGCGTATGATTTACCCCGATTTCCGAATTGTATTGCTCTACATACTTATCCGGCTTCACGGTAATATCGCAGGTATAGCCGGTTTGCTCATCACCCCGTACGTCGCCGATGGTATAGCCCTCAAACTTCAAGCCATAGCTCTTTGGGGCATGGCTTTTATCATTAGTGCATTGTACCTTTACAGCTTCTTCACCGGTCAGCTCAATGAACGGCTTGGAAGTGTATTCGGGTTTGGGCCCGTTGGGCTTG
>CALCEX010000119.1 GCA_937900325.1 uncultured Clostridia bacterium
AAAAAGTTCGGTCGAGGAGTTTATAGACCCGGAACCCATAGAGTTTTCCGTCACCGCCGCATGGGTGCTGTTCACTTCAATATTGGTAAAGCTGTTTATGATGCTGTTCAATCTGAAGATGGGCAGAAAGATAAATTCAAATGCCCTGCTTGCCACGGCTGCCGACAGCCGCAATGACGTGATGACCACCTCGGCTGTGCTGGCAGCTTCCGTTGCGGAGCACTTTTACAATATAAGGATAGACGGCGTCATGGGCATAGCCATATCGCTGTTCATACTGTACAGCGGCATAAAGCTTGCCGGAGAAACTGTGTCGCCATTGCTGGGAGAGGGCGTTAACCCTGAGCTGCAAAAGCAGATAACCGACTATATAAACGGCTGCCCCATGGTACTGGGCTGCCACGATCTCATGGTACACGACTACGGCCCCGGCAGGCGGTATGCCAGCATTCATGTCGAGATAGACAAGAATAATGATCCGATGGCCTGCCATGCAGGTATAGACAGGATGGAGCACGAATGCCTGAAAAACTTCGGCACGCATCTTGTGATACACTATGACCCGGTCATTACCGACGATCCCGAGGTAAACAGCACAAAACGACTTGTGAACACCATAATAAAGGTACGGGACAGCAGGCTCGCTATACACGATTTCCGCATGGTGGACGATGGAAAGTGCGTAAAAATGTCCTTTGATATGATACTGCCGGATGATCTCAGGGGACAGGAGCAGAGCATAAAGGACACGGTGGTAAAGGCGCTGGATAGCCTGGACAGTAAAAAATACTATGCGGATATAACATTTGATATGGAGTCGGGCGGAGTTGAAGAAGATTGACGGCGGCGCAGCATGTGGGACAGTTGTAAACGATACTGTTTTATGTTAGAATAATAATCATTTTTTTCGCAACGCATGAATATTTTACGCATGATCGGAGGCAGTATATATGAGGATGGTAGATCTCATAATAGATAAGAGAGAGGGAAAGGCCCATACAAGGGAGGAAATCAATTATATAATTCGCGAGTATACCGCGGGAAACATACCGGATTACCAGATGTCGGCGTGGCTCATGGCGGTGTGCTGGCAGGGCATGACGGAGCGCGAGGTAAGCGAACTCACCTCCGCAATGATGCATTCCGGCGACGTTGTGGATCTTTCCGACATTCCCGGCATAAAGGTAGATAAGCACTCCACCGGCGGCGTGGGCGATACCACTACACTCGTGATAGCGCCTCTTGTGGCTGCCTGCGGCGGCACTGTGGCCAAAATGAGCGGCCGGGGGCTGGGGCATACGGGTGGTACGCTGGATAAGCTTGAGTCGGTGCCTGGTGTATGCATAGAGAAGAATATAGACGAATTCAAGGATATAGTGCGCAGGATCGGTCTGTGCGTTATAGGGCAGAGCGGCAATCTCGTGCCTGCTGATAAGCTCATGTACGCCCTCAGGGACGTTACCGGAACGGTGGAGAGCATCCCGCTGATCGCTTCCAGTATAATGAGCAAAAAGCTTGCCGCCGGTACAGACGCCATAGTGCTGGATGTAAAGTGCGGCACGGGAGCCTTCATGCATACTCCAAAGCAGGCTGAGAAGCTTGCCCGCACCATGGTAAAGATAGGCGATGCGCTGGGCAGAAAGACAGTGGCTCTCATAACGGATATGGATCAGCCGCTGGGTATGGCTGTTGGCAACGGCCTTGAGGTCAGGGAAGCCATTGAAGTGCTTTCCGGAACGGTAAAGGAAGGCGACATGCTGTATGAAGTCTGTATGTTGCTTGCAGAGAATATGCTTATGCTGTCCGGGCTGGCTGCTGATGAAGGGGAGGCGCGCGAGAAGCTGACCAAAGCAATAGAGACGGGCGCCGGATTGAGGAAGCTTGAGCAGATGCTCACGGCTTTGGGCGCCAGGGATGCGAAGGCCTGCATAGCCGACCCCGATAGCCTGTGCGCCGTTAAAAAGAAGGTGCCGGTATACCTGGATGGCGAAGGCTACATTACAGGCATGCATGCGGCCGATATAGGCAATGCCGCCCAGAAGCTGGGCGCCGGCAGAGCAGAGAAGTCAGATGTGATAGATCCCGCCGTAGGCCTTGTGATGCATAAGCGCAGGGGCGACTTCGTAAAGGCCGGCGAGCCGGTAGCCACAATGTATGTAAACGACGAGAGCCGGCTTGATGAAGCCGTAAGGACGCTAAAAGGAGCCATAGAGCTGGGAAAGGAAAAGCCGGAGCATGAGCCGATGGTGTACGGCATTATAAAGTAATAACGCCTGATTTACGATAAGTTCACGGGGCGCCGATTGTAAAAGGGCGCTCCGTGTGTTATTTTAAATAAAGAGAAATTTTCGCGAGGTATACGCACTTGAAGAAGCTTATAGCCATAGACGGAAACAGCCTTATGCACAGGGCTTATTACGCTCTGCCCTCGATGACCGCCAAGGACGGGACTCCCACTGGGGCGATATACGGCTTTGTGAGTATGCTTTTAAAGTTGCTTTCTTATGAACCGGACTATATGCTGGCGGCCTTTGATATGCACGGTCCTACCTTCCGCCATGAGCAGTATGATCAATATAAGGCAGGCCGGCGCGAGACCCCGGAGGATCTTCGCGCCCAGTTTCCGCTACTGAAGGAGCTGCTCAGGGAAATGGGTATAGCCATATGCGAATGCGAGCGGTACGAGGCGGACGACATACTTGGCACCATATCCAGAATAGCAAATAAAAACGGCGTTGAGGCTCTGCTGGTAACTGGAGACAGGGATGCGTTGCAGCTTATAACCGGCCATACTCATGTGCTGCTTACCAAAAAGGGCATAACCGAAACCATAGAGTATGACGAGGCGGCGTTAAAGGAACAGTACGGACTCGAGCCTGCACGCATGCCCGACCTGAAGGGCCTCATGGGAGATAAATCCGACAATCTGCCCGGAATACCGGGGGTTGGGGAAAAGACGGCCCTGAAACTTTTACAGAAGTACGGCACGCTGGAAAATACGCTGCAAAGCGCAGAGCAGGAAAAAGGCGCTCTGCGCCAGAAGCTGCTTGATAATTCCGAATCTGCCCGGATAAGCTACCGGCTGGGCATAATCGACACTGATGCGCCTATATCCGTAGGTCTCGAGGACTGCGCCTTTGATAAGGACAAAATGGCCGGAGCCATACCTATGATGAACAGGCTGGAGCTTCGCAGCCTGATTCCGCGGCTGCCAAAGGGCAAGGAGCCTGCCGCCGTACAGCTGCCGGAAATAAATGCAGAAACGACGGAAATATCTAACGAAGAGCAGCTGGAGGAGCTGGCTGAAAAACTGAAAAGGGCAGAGCGCGTGGCGATGTGCATATGCGAACGAATGCATGTGGCGGCGGATACGACGACGCAGTACGACATATCGCTTGGGGCGACGCTGCTGGACCCGGGCTTATCCGAGGAACAGGTGCTTACGGCTTTGGCGCCGGTATTCCAAAGCGAAAGCACCGAAAAGTGCCTGTTCGACTCAAAGCGTGCGCGGCATATGCTGCAAGGCACGGGCATTTCCCTGAAGGGAAATGTGTTTGACCTGATGATAGCCGACTATCTGCTTCATGCAATACACCCCGCCGATACTTTAAAGACCCTCTGCGCCGAAAGGGGTATGCCGGAATGCCCGGCGGCAATGCTGGCGATGGAGGACGTTATCACCGGCGAGCTTAAGGATAAGGGGCTTTGGAAGCTTTATGAGGAGGTCGAGCTGCCGCTTACGCAGGTGCTTTACGATATGGAGCGGGAAGGCTTCGCGGTGGATGAAAATATGCTCCGGGAGCTGTCCGACAGGTTCGCAGCGCGAATAGATGAG
>CALCEX010000120.1 GCA_937900325.1 uncultured Clostridia bacterium
ATCTTCCTTCGGAGATCGAAAAATTCAAGGATGCCACGGGCTATGAGGAATTTCTCGACTTTGATCCTGCGGAGCTCAAAGGCCACAGGGAAACCGCCCTAAAAGGCTTGCGCAACGGCGGTTATGCGCCGTTCGGTTACGATGTGGTAAACCAGCAGTATGTCATTAACGAGCTTGAAGCATCCTATGTGCGCCGTATCTTTACTGCTGCACAAGAGGGAGCGTGATTCAAGAATATAATAGCCGAGCTGGACGTAGCCGGGATCACCGGCAAGCGCGGGAAGCCCATCAGATACACGCAGATTTATGAGATGCTCCGGAATGAGAAATATACCGGCGTATATCTGTACACGCCGCAGGAGGCCGCAGAACGCGCCCAGCGGCGTCAGAAGCCCGGTGCCATACGGATAGATAACGCATTCCCGGCGATCATCACAAAGGCGCAGTTTGAGGAGGTGCAAGCGATAATGAACAGCAGGAAGAACGCAGGCCGCAAGGCAGACTACATGTGCTCCGGCCTTGTCTATTGCTCCTGCGGGGCAAAGATGCACGTTTACAAGGGGACTCGCAGCGGACACACCTATTACCGCTATGTGTGCTCCGAGCATTGCGGACGGCCTACAGTGCTTATGTCGGCTGTTGATGAGGCGGCTATAAAATATCTGCATGAGCTGCTTTCAGAGCCTAACCAGACGCTTATAACCGCAGCTATGCGCAGATACCAGAGTGACAGCAAAAACCGGCTGATGGCGTTCTATGACGTTCTTAACGCAAGAATAGCCGAGAAGCAGAAAGAATATGACACGCTGCTGAAAAATCTGTCCTCTGGTGTGCTGCCGTCTGATGTCGTCTCCGATATTGGCCAGCGTATGACGGAGATCAAGGCCGAGATAAAGGCGCTGGAAGCGACCGAGCCGCCCGAAGATTACACGGTCGATACTATCCGGCAATGGCTAAATGCTTTGAAGAACAACCCCGACGAAAAGGCCGTAAAGCTGCTTATCAAGCGCATTGACGTTTCAGGGGATTCAATCCTTCATCAAAAGAGAAATATATGCAGGAGGGTACGATTTTAACCATGGGCAGTACACGCAAGAAACCGGTCTTTTACGGTTGGATAATTATCGGGTGCTTATTTCTTATAG
>CALCEX010000121.1 GCA_937900325.1 uncultured Clostridia bacterium
GTAGGAAGTGCCGTTTACATTTACATGAAACTTACGCATTGTTTTGATTTCCTCCATCAATAATTTCAATCAATTTGGTCGAATGGCCTATACTCTCTTGATGCTGTGGATCCTGAGTCCTTCAGGTTCGTTACCCATGTATGTAGCGATAGCCGCAGCTATGGCCGCGTCAAAGGCCTTTCTGTCGGATATGCCCTGCGCAGGCGCCGCCGCCACAGGCGCGGCCTTGGTCTGCTCTATGCCCTTGCCCTTGCCAAGCACCGCGCTCATAAGCTTTGTAAGCAATATCAGCATTATAAGTCCTACAAACACAGTGCCCATACCGAGTACCATTACTAATGCCGAGCTGATGTTTTCCACTTCATTGCTCCTCCCTTCTTCTTAAATGATCTTAATATAATAATTGAAAAGTCATAAAAACTGCTTATAGTTTTTATGTGATTCTATGGGTCTAATCTCATCCCATTGTGTTTAATGATACACTATTGATTTGTTTTTGGCAATATAAAAACGGCATTCAGGTAACAAAAAACCGGAAAATGCCGTTAGACCATAAATTATCATTATATGTTAGGCCTTTGCTATTGCTCCCGCATAAGAGAGGCAAGCTCATCTTCGGTAAGGTAGCGCCATTGCCCTCCCTTGAGCCCCCCCAACGATACGGAACCCTCCTTTATTCTTCTGAGCAGCATGACCTCACGGCCAACGGCGGAAAGCATGCGGCGCACCTGTCGGTTCCTGCCCTCGTGTATGGTTATATCAAAGGCCGTCCTGCCCCGTGAATATTCTATATTTTCTATTTTTGCAGGGGCAGTCAGGCCATCTTCAAGGGCTACTCCTTTTTCGAGCCGCTCTTTGTCGCTGCCGGTAAGGCTGCCGGTGCATACTACATGGTAGGTCTTTTCCACAGTAAACTTCGGATGCATCATCTTATATGCAAAGTCGCCGTCGTTTGTAAGTATGATGAGCCCTTCCGAATCATAATCCAGCCTGCCCACGTTATAAAGCCTGTATGGCAGCTCCTTTACATAATCCACCACGGTCCTTCTTCCCTCGGGGTCGCTGGAGGTGCATACCACGCCCTGCGGCTTATTCAGCACTATCGCTACCCTTTCGGCCTTTCCGCATACCGGGCTGCCGTCAAACAGCACCTCGTCGCCCTCTTCCACTGTACAGCCTATCGCGGCGGTGTTGCCGTTGACCTTCACTCGGCCCTCTGCTATGTATTCCTCACACTTTCTCCTTGAAGCTATCCCGGCGTCCGCCATGAATTTCTGTAAACGCATTTTATCCCCCCCACGAAGCCATACGGCTTACGCCGTAAAGCACTTCATCAGTTTGTCAAAGTAGAAGCGTATGCCCGCGCCCGGCATATCCTTGGCCGAAAGCAGAGGGCATTTGCAAAGCAGCGCGCCTTCATCCAATACCTCTACAAACCCCAGCTCCGTCCCTTCGGCGATAGGCGCATGAAGCCCTTCTTTTAATATTACCCTGGTGCGGTATGACGCGCATTCGCCTTTCCTTACGGGTACTATTATATCTTCACCGGCTTTCAGTTCCAATATGTTTTTTTCTCCCCCTGCGACTTCCGCTCCGGCGATCATACTTCCCGCCTTGACCATAGTAACCGTTTCGTAGTTTTCAAAGGCATAGTTCATCATGGCCTTAGCGTCATCGAACATCCCTGGACAATTAAGCACCACGCCTATTACCTCCATTCCATTCCGTTCTGCGGAAAACGCCAGGCATTTGCCCGCTATCCTTGTATAGCCCGTCTTTACTCCGCTTCCTCCGTCATACTCCCACAGTATCTTGTTTTTGTTTTTAAAGGTGCGCGGCTTCGCCCCGGTTTCAGTCCTGTAATACTGTGTAGATACTATCTCTCTGAACAGTGGGTTTTTCATGGCTGCCGCGGTTATACGGGCAAGATCGGAAGCGGTGGTATAGCGGT
>CALCEX010000122.1 GCA_937900325.1 uncultured Clostridia bacterium
TGCCTGCCTGCCTGCCAAAATTATAGATCGAATATTCATGGCAATGTCAACCCTTTGGTTTTACTTAAATTTTACAATTTGATTTTACCACAGCCGGGCTTATTTGTCATTACCAAAAATGCACAAAATCTGCCAGTTATGTATTTGGAAGCACAAAATCGCCCCCGGCATCAGCCGGGAGCCTACTTTATTTTATGCTCTTTTGCGCTCTTACAGCCCGAGCTCATCCGCTATGGCGGTCATTTCCTCCAGCGCCACGTCTATGAGGTCATCCAGCGTAAGGCCGGTATGGACTATGGCGTTCATATAATCCCGGTTCGCGCCCGCGGCAAAGCGCACCTCCTTGAATCGCTTTACAACGCTCTTGTGCTTTACGCTGGCGATCTTTTTATCCGGATATATCTGGGCGACGGACTTGCAGAAGCCGCTCATGGGGTCCGCCGCGAGCAGCGCGTATTCTATCGCGGTTTCGGCCTTCTTGCCGCAAAGGGGGTTATGCGCCATTATCGCCCCCTCGAGCACGGGGTCGTTCACGCCGTTTTCACGCAGTATCTTAACGCTGGTGGGCCCGTGTACCTCCGGGTGGTTGCGCCAGTCGCACTGCTCCTCGTCAAGGTCATGCAAAAGCCCGGCGATGCCCCAATACTCTACATCATCGGGCGCAAGGCGCTTGGCAAGGCCCCGCATTATGGCCTCGACCGCCATGGAATGCTGAATGTAGTTCTCGCCCTTCATGTACCTGTGCAAAAGCTCGTATGCTTCCTCTCTGTTCATAGCCGTCCTCCTCTTTAATATTTATCATTGGATTCAGTATACCCTCTTGCCGTGGCTGAAGCTGTTCTTCGCCCAGTCGCTCCAGCCGCTAACCACTACCTGCCCTGCTGAGGATGAGGCGTGTATGTATTTTCCGCCTCCCAGCCATATTCCGGTGTGGTAAATGCGCGTCCTGCCGCTGTTCCAGAAGAACAGCAGGTCGCCGGGGCGCAGATCGCCGGTGGAATAAACGGTTTCCCAGTTGTCGATCACGGCATAGCTCTTGGCGCTCATACGGCCCACCTTTACGCCGTTGTTCACGAGGCAGTAGTATACGAGGCCGCTGCAATCAAAGCTGTCCGGCCCTTCATCCGCCGTAACATAAGGCTTTCCCTGCTGAGCCATAGCCGTTGAGATAAATCCATCCACGCTGCCCGTGGCGGCGGAAACGTTGCCGCCCCCGTCTGTCTTCGGGGTGTTTTCGATCTGTGCGCCGGGGTCGGCCGTCTTGGTAGTGCCTACGCTTTCGTCCCCTACCCTGGGCGTAGCGCTGAATCTGGGCGTTTTCGCCGGCTTTGCCGTAGGCGTGGCCCTGGGCCTGGGCGTAGGCGAGGGCGTCGGGTCTACCTTTGGCCTTGCGTTGTTTGAGTAAAGTATATCCGCCGTGTCGGTATCCATAACGCCAGTGGCTTCAAGCCTGTTCTTTTTCTGGAAGGAGGAAAGGGCCCTTACCGTAGCCACGCCAAAGTAGCCGTTGGTCTTTTCCACCTCGTAGCCAAGGTCCAGCAGCCGCTCCTGAAGGGACTCCACATCCTCGCCCTCATCGCCCTGCTGAAGCTTATACATGGCGGCCTTATCCGAGAAAAGTATCTCCTGTGTCAGCTCGTCCGCCTCGCCTGTCTCCTTCATGTGATGTATGCGCTGAAAGCGCTTGAGCGCCGCCTCGATAGGCTCGCCAAAATACTCCGAGGGCTCGTCGCCGTCCATATATTGCAGCTCCGCCAGCCGCTCATGTATATCCGCCACCACAGGGTCGGTATCTCCGAGCTTCAGCAGCCGGTACTTTGAAGAGGGCGCCTCGGCGTCAGGCTCCGCCGCCGTAACGGCAAAGTTCTCCGCTGTCTCCGCCGTCGGGGTAGGGCTTGGCATATGCAGCATGGATCTGGATACTTCAACTATCTCAGGCCCTATGTCGAAGGTATCAAAGGCCATGGGTATCAGCACAAAAGCGCACAGCACCGCTCCCCCCGCAGTAAGGAGGGGGATCCTGAGCCGCTTCATCGCATGGCGCTTATCCCTTCTGTTTTTTCTTCGGTTTTTCCGCAGATCATTAGTAGCTTCCATATCCTATAATTATAGCGCATAACGTCGTATTTTGTCCAATGAACAATATACCTCCGCCGTCCCTTCAAACTGAAAAAACCGTATGGCAATAGCGGTAATGTTAGTGTAAAATATAGTTTGACATAATATTTCGGCAAAGGAACTGCATTTTACTATGGCATTGTTAGCCGCAAGCGGCATAAGCAAGAGCTACTCCGCCCGTCTCCTTTTTAAAGGGGTAAGCTTTGAGATAGCCCCCCGGGATAAGGTGGGTCTGGTAGGGGTAAACGGGTGCGGCAAAACCACCCTTTTCCGCATACTCACAGGCGAAGAAGCGCCTGACGCCGGCTCCATAATGAGGCATAAGGGCGTCCGCATCGGATTCATGCGCCAAAACGTGGAGAATACCTCGGATACACTGTATCAATCCACAGTCGCGGCATTTGATTTTCTCATCCGTATGGAGCGGGAGCTTGAGCGTATTTCCGAGGAAATATCCATCGGCAGCGGCGATGTGTCTTCGCTTATCGCCAGTCAGCAGGCCCTCAACGAACGATATGAACGTGAGGGCGGATTGACCTTCAGGCGCAGGGTGCGCAGCACTCTTCTCGGGCTCGGCTTTACCGAGGACGAATTCGCCAGGCCCCTCGGCGATATGAGCGGCGGAGAGCGCAACAAGGCCCAGCTGGCAAAGCTGCTGCTTTCCGGCGCGGAGCTGCTGCTGCTTGACGAGCCTACCAATCACCTTGACATACAAGGCGTCACCTGGCTTGAGGATTTTCTCAAAAGCTACTCAGGGGCGTTTATAGTCATATCCCACGACAGGTACTTTCTGGACAGGGTTACCAACCGCACCCTTGAAATAAAAAACGGCAGGCTCACCGCCACAAACGGCAACTATTCCCGCCATGTCGAGCTGATGAGCACCCGCAACGAAATACTTCGCAGGCACTATGCAAATCAGAAAAAAGAGATACACCGCCTTGAAGGCGTTGTAGAGCAGCAGCGCCGCTGGGGCCAGGCTCACAATTTCATTACCGCCGAGTCAAAGCTCAAGCAGATAGAACGGCTGAAGGCAGAGCTGGTAGTCCCCGAAAAGGACACCTCCTCCATACATTTCAAGTTCAGCGCAAAGGAAACGGGCGGAAACGATGTGCTGATGTGCGATGAACTGAGCAAGTCCTATGATAAGCCGGTGTTCAAAAACGTCTCGATGCATATCCGCAAGGGGGAGCGCGTATTCCTGCTCGGGCCGAACGGCTGCGGCAAGACCACCCTTATGAAGATAATAATGGGCCTCGAAAGTCAGGATTCCGGAACAGTGCGTCTGGGCGCAAAGGTGCAGCCCGGCTACTACGAACAGACC
>CALCEX010000123.1 GCA_937900325.1 uncultured Clostridia bacterium
TACTATATCGTCGAGGCGCATCGAATCTATTGCCTCCGCAGCGGCAGGGGCCGTGCCGGTAATGGTCTTTATGACTATAAGATTGCCCGCTTCGGCCATGGATACTACCGAATGGGCAAATATGCTTATGAACCTGTCCTTCAGTCCTGCCTCAGCCTTATCCACCGTTGCGTATTTATATGAGCCGCCCTCGGTCAATACCTTTATAAGCCTCAGATCCTTTATATCGCGGGATACTGTGGCCTGAGTTACTCTTACTCCCCTGTCGTTGAGCATCGAGGCAAGCTCATCCTGCGTATTGATATCGTACTGATCAATAAGCTCGAGTATCATGGAATGCCGTGCAGATTTCATTGCTTCACTCCTCCATCAGCTGTGTTTTTTCTCTTGCATATCGTATGTTCGCGATAGTCCGCTTCGCGAAAAATAAATACGTATTATCAGGAAAGCTTATTTCGTATGAGTGAATAAAGGTTTCGATCTCCGAGCCTTATAAAGCTTACGCTGCGCCGGCTTCTGCATATTCTTACCCGGTCCCCGGGCACTATTCGCTCCGTGGATACGCCGTCAAGGCCCAGAAATCCTTCCTGCTTTATGGAAAGCTCTATCACGGAATCCCCGGGCGCGATTATAGGCCTGAAGGCCAGAGTGTGCGGGCATATCGGGTTGATTATCACAACATCGGTGTTCGGAGCGATCACAGGGCCTCCGGCTGAGATGGAATAGCCCGTGGAGCCTGTCGGCGTAGCTACTATAAGGCCGTCGCAGGAGACAGTTCCCGCATCTATGCCGTTCACATTTACAGTGATGGATACTACTCCGGAGAACTTTTTTCTGTACAAAACCGCTTCGTTAAGGCAGTCCTTAGCGGCGCTCCCATTCACGCTGCATGAGAGCATCATGCATTTATCCGTGCGGTACCGCTCGTTCTCGATAGCGTCCAGCGCATCGGATATGCCCTCCACGTCTATCTCGCTCAGGAATCCTATGCGTCCAAAGTTTATGCCGAGTATGGGTATGTCATGTTCGGCGGCGTACACCGCCGCATGAAGTATTGTGCCGTCCCCGCCTATGGCTATCATTAGGCCGGGAAGCTGCTCCTGTATTGTCTTGTAGCAGCTAATTTTTTCCATCTTTGCGAAGGATCCGTCTATAAAGCACTTGATGCCGCGGCTTTTTGCTGCGTCGTACACAGAACTTACTGCGGCCAGTGCATCTTCGTTATTTGGATTTGCAAATACGCCAATGCTCTGGATTTGCATTCAACTTTAAAGCTCCTCTGTAAATTGAAAAAGTGTTTTTATAAATCGCAACGGTTGGCACACGGATTTTTTATGATCAAAATAATATGCTCGCCTGCAAAATAATCATTTTAACGTACATTAATTGTATGCATATTATCGTCATATTTCAAGTATAAATATTATTTTCTTAAAAAGCGGATCAGTCCAGCTCGCCGTGCGCCATATCCACAATGTGCGGTATGTCAGCCAATACCTCCATCCCTTCCGCTGCGCCGCTTTTCTCCAGCAGCAGCAGGAACTCTATGTTTCCCTTCGGCCCGGTTATTGGCGAATAGTCTATCCGGCGTATGGAAAAGCCCGTATCCATGGCAAAGCGGGCGGTATCCTCTACCACCTGGCGGTGTGTATCCTTGTCCCGTACCACGCCGTTTTTGCCCACCCGGCCCCGGCCCGCCTCGAACTGAGGCTTTACAAGTATGACCGCCTGCGC
>CALCEX010000124.1 GCA_937900325.1 uncultured Clostridia bacterium
CGAGGCTCAGGCTAAACGGCATACTGCATCCGGCCATACGGACAGGAATGCTGAGAGCCGCAGAGGATGCCGAAAAAAGCGGCTTCAGGGTGATCGTCTTTGACGTTCCGCTGCTGATAGAGTGCGGCTGGCAGGAAATAGCGGATGAGGTATGGCTGGTGACGGCCCCGCTGGAGGAACGAGTACGCCGCATAGCGGTCAGGGACGGATTGAGCGAAGCGGCGGCGAAGCAGAGGATCGCCTCGCAGATGAGCGACGATGAAAAGAAGCCCTTTGCCGATGTGATAATAGACAACAGCGGCGATATCGGGCGGCTTTATGAGACGATTGACAGGCTGTATATACAGGCCTTGGAGAAAGATGGCAGCAACCAGAGACAAACCGGCAGGACCGGGAAAAAATCGAGCTAAAAGAAAGAGGCGTAAGAGCGTCAACATAAAATGGGGGAGGGCCGTATGCCTGGGGCTTTGCGCACTGGCAGTGCTGAGCGCCTTTGCGTGGCAGCTCAGCCGGCTGCTGGAAAAGCGGGCGTATAAGCTCCAGTACAGCGCGGAGATAAAGGAGTACTCCCGGGAATTCGGCATAGACCCGTATCTCGTAGCGGCGATAATACACTGTGAAAGCTCAAACAGGCATACGGCCGTGTCGCGGGCAGGGGCGAAGGGGCTGATGCAGATAATGCCGGATACGGGCTTCTGGATAGCGGAAAAACTGGGCGAAGAAGATTTTGCAGAGGATGAGCTTTTTGAGCCGGAGGTGAATATACGCTTTGGCTGCTGGTATGTGAAGTATCTGCTGGACAGCTTTTCGGGAAACAGAAAAAGCGCAGTTGCAGCGTATAATGCAGGACCGGGAAACGTAAGGAAATGGCTTGATGATGAAAAATACTCCAAGGGCGGCGAACTTTACAGCATACCCTTCAAAGAAACCGCCCAATACGTTGAAAGGGTACAGCGGGCATATGATAAATACACAAAGCTATACGCGGATGAACTGGGGTAGGAGGATAGCGGCGTTCGCCATGGCGGCGCTGAGTCTCGCCATGCTGGGCTGCTCAAAGGGCGGCGAAGAGAAGAACGAAACGTTGGGACTGGATATAGACGTGCCTGTAACCGAGGAGACGCTGCCCGCAGCAGGCGGAGAGATAAAGATGTATATCCCTACCAATGCGGACCTCACTGATCCGCTTTCCGTAAACACAGAGGAAATGAGGAATTTCTTTTCTCTGGTATACGAGAGCCTTATAACCATAAATAACGACGGAAGGCTAAGCCCGGAGCTGGCTGAAAACTGGACCAGCGAGGACGGCGGCAAAACATGGACCGTAAACCTTCGCACAGGGGTCACGTGGCATAAGGTGGACAAAAAATTTACGGCAAATGACGTTACGGCTACGTTCGAGAGGCTGAAGACGCTGGGAGAGGACAGCTACTATTATTATGCCGTCCGGAGCATAGAATCCATGGAGGCCGTAGACAATACGACCCTGAAGGTGACAATGAAGGAGGGAGGCTACGCCTTCCTGTATGCTATGACCTTTCCCATAATGATGAACGGCGAGCCGTCGACATATCCGCTTGGAACAGGCCCATATTATTATGACGGTTACTCCGGGGAGAACTTACAGCTTACTGCCAACGACGGCTGGTGGAAGCAGCGGCCCTATATAGACAAATTCATCTTCATCGAACGCGACAGCAACGATACTGCCCTGGCATCATATAATGCAGGCCAGCTGGATCTGGTGCCCACGTCTGCCACAACCGCAGGCAAATACCGCCAGGACGGAATAACAAACGTGCAGGACGTGATGA
>CALCEX010000125.1 GCA_937900325.1 uncultured Clostridia bacterium
CATAGTGATGTCCCAATGCGATCTTGTTTGCGCCGCGTTTGCGCGCTTCGGCGTACAGATGGCCCCTTCGCATCTTGGCGCACAGCGCGCAGGGGTGGGACTCCTGGCGGATATTGAACACAACATCGCCTATATCCGTACTGAGTATCTCAAACGGCACGCCGATGGCTTCGGCAAAGTCTGCAACGGGCTGATAATCCTGATCCGATATGCCGAGATCCAGCATAACTCCTATCAGCTCAAAGGGAGTGCGGCAAAACTTCTGATAGAGCTTGAGACCGTAAAGCAGCAGCAGGCTGTCCTTACCGCCGGATACGCCGACGCATACCCTATCGCCGGGGTGTATCATGCGGTATCTTTCATCGGCACGTCTTATACAGCCGAGAACACGCTTCATAAATAAAAAATACCTTTCAAATAACAATATCCAGAACATTATAAACCCGGAAGACTATTGACGCAATGCAATAGTTTATGTTAAGATATACCGCGAAAACCGAATATGCCTTATCAAGAGTGGTTGAGGGAACGGCCCTGTGAAACCCGGCAACCTGCCTGCTGCGGCAAGGTGCCAATTCCGTCGGCGATCTGCCGGAAGATGAGCTAACGAAAAGTGAACCTCATCTGCGTATGAGGTTTTAATTTTTTATTCGGAGGAATTTTGAACAAATGAAGCGGCTTTTTACATCTGAATCGGTCACCGAGGGACATCCCGATAAGGTATGCGACAGCATATCCGACGCGGTGCTGGACGCCTATCTCGCACAGGATCCCTATTCGCGCGTAGCCTGCGAGTGCGCCGCCACCACCGGCACCGTAATGGTAATGGGGGAGATAACCTCAAAGGGCAGCGTGGATGTTAAGGATATAATACGCCGCACGATAGACGGCATAGGCTACAATAAGCCGGAATACGGCTTTGACTGCAACAACCTCGAGCTCATAGTAAAGCTGGATGCACAGTCTCCCGATATAGCCATGGGAGTGGACAAATCCCTCGAGGCTAAGGACGGGGATAACGACAGGCTGTT
>CALCEX010000126.1 GCA_937900325.1 uncultured Clostridia bacterium
CCAGCTCTATGGATTTCATCATTACCCGCATTGTATGCGCATAGCGGGAAGGCTTAAGGTCGGCTTTAAGCCTTTGTCGAATTTTCTCCGTATCTTCCGGGAAATACAGCCCGTTCTGATATATATACTCCGCTACCTTCGGCGGCACGAGCTCCGTAACAGGACGGCAGTCTTCCACGCGCTCGCGTATGTCTGTAGACGATATGTCCGGCCCCATTATCCCGGAAACATATACCCTGGCGCCGTAATCGGCCTCGAGTGCCTTCGCCTTTTCGTCCATAGCCGCCTCTCCGCCGGAATCCGGCCTGCCTGCCGCTATAAATTCCGCCCGTTTGAGAAGCTCCGGGGCATTGTACCATGTGTCTATGCTAAGAAGCATATCCGCGCCTACTATGCAGAAAATGCGGTCGTCCGGATACGTCTCGCGCAGTATTTCCAGCGTATCAGCAGTATAGCTTTTGCCCTGGCGCTTCAGTTCAAGATCGCACGGCTCAAGGCCGTCATGTCCCTCCAGGGCAAGGCTCGTCATCTCATAACGAACGTCCGCCCTTACTCCCTCCGCGATTTTTTTATGGGGCGGATCATTTGCTACCATGAACAGTACCCTGTCGAGGCCGTATTTTTCCCGCACCTGTACGGCTATGTCTATATGTCCGTTGTGTATCGGGTTGAAGCTTCCGCCAAACATGGCTATGCGCATCTTGTGATTACCTTCCAAAAATAAAATTTCACAAAGTAATTATACACCGGTTTTACCGCCGTGTATAGTTCGTCCATCCGCCGGGAATAATAACTCCAAAGAGCGAGGTGTATTTTCAATGAAACAGAACAGAAGACTCATACGCTGCTTGAAAAAGAAGCTTTACGGCGGCAGGGGGCTTTTTTCACGGATCGTGGACTATATAGCGCTGCGCGCAATAGTGTTCATGGGGTGCTACATATGGTTTTCGGCCATGGTAGCCAATGGCGTGGCCAAGGCAATGCTCAGCCTCGCCGCCGCCGGCTTCATATCGGTAGGCCTGGATCTTATAAACAGTCTTCGTCTCGATTCGCTCCTCCGCGCGGAGCGCAGGCGGGTATCCACCGAGGCATTGAACGGCAGGCTGCTCCTTATGACTGACGATGAGCGCAGCCGGCTCATCGCAGAACACATCTCAAAAGAGGGGAAGCAGGCGGACAGGCTGATATGCTCCGTCCACCGCTCCGAAGGCCCTACCCCGGACGATATGCTCAAGGCCGCCCGGGCCGCCCGAAAACGCGGCCTGAGCAGGGTTTCCGTATATTACGGCGGGCCGCTGCAAAGCAGCACAAAGGCCACGGCCTCCGCCTGTCCGGATATTACGTTTACGCTGACGCCTTTGAGCTCGCTGCTGACAAAGGAGCAGTTAAAGGAAATGTCCCCCTCCGTTCAGGAGGCTGACGCCGCAATACTTGCGGAATTCGAGCGCGAGCGTATAAATAAAAAAGCCGCCCGCGCTTCGGTGTTCGCGGCGGGACGGCTGAAGGGCTATATACTGGCCGCGGCCTGCCTGACCGGACTTTCCTTTTTTGTAGACAACGCCTTGTATTACAGGCTGATGGCGGCCGCCTGCCTTTGCTTCGGCGCAACCTCCTGGTGGCTTGGCAAGACAAGCGCCGAAACATAGAGCTATATCTCTATTCTTGGTTTTTCCCTGCTGGGCCTGTACAGCACCAGTTTTCTGCCTATGCACTGTACCGGCTCGGCGCCCAGGGCCTCGCAGAGCCGATCCGATGCTTCCCTGGCGGTTATGTCCGCCGTTTCAAGTATGCTTATCTTAATAAGCTCTCTTGTCTCCAGCGCGCCATCTATCTGCTCTATGAAGTTATCGTTTATGTTGCCCTTGCCTATCTGGAAGATCGGGACAAGGGTATTCGCCATGGACCTGAGGTTTGCCCTCTGCTTGCTGCTGAGCATTATTTATTCTCTCCCGTAAAATTATTCTATAAAGTCGAATTCCCATTCGCCCATGCGTATGGTGCTGTCGTCTGTTGCGCCCTTTTCGCGCAGAGCGTCTATTATGCCCTCTTTTATGAGAAGTTGCTGGAAGCGGCGCATGGATTCTTCATCCTCGGCATATGTGGTATCCAGAAGATAGTCTATGGTGCCGCCGGTAAGGGTATATACTCCGTCGTCGCCTACTGTTATCTCATAGCCCGGTTCATACCTGTAGCTTTCCGTCATCTCGTCCTCGTCGTACTCGAGGGGCTTGGGAAGGATATCCAGCATCCTTACTATTTCATCCAGCAGGGCGTCAAAGCCGGACGCCGTCGCCGCCGATACGGGAAATATCTTGACGTTTTTGTCATCAAGCTCCGCTTTGAACCGCTCGAGGTTATCCGCGGCTCCGGTTATGTCCATCTTGTTTGCGGCTATTATCTGCGGGAGCCGCCCAAGGCTTTCGCTGAATTTGGCAAGCTCGGCGTTGATCTGCCTGTAATCCTCCATTGGATCCCTGCCCTCGCAGCCCGACATATCCACCACATGAACCAGCATTCTGGTGCGTTCGATATGCCTGAGGAAATCATGGCCCAATCCGGCGCCCTCCGCCGCTCCCTCTATAAGCCCCGGAATATCCGCCAGCACGAAGCTTTTGCCATGGCGCTTTACAACGCCCAGGTTAGGGGTAAGAGTGGTAAAGTGGTAGTTTGCTATTTTGGGTTTTGCGCTGGTAAGCACGGAAAGTATGGTGCTCTTGCCTACGTTTGGCAGGCCTACGAGGCCCACGTCCGCAATGGTCTTAAGTTCCAGCTCCACCTCGTGCTCCGCGGTCTTTTGGCCGGGCTGCGCAAACTTAGGGGCCTGCCTGGTAGGCGTGGCGAACCTTGCGTTTCCCCTTCCGCCCCTGCCGCCATGGAGAACTATGCGCTCGCGGTTGGGCTTGTTCATATCGGCCACTATCTTGCCCGTCTCGACTTCCCTTACGAGCGTGCCAACAGGTACCCTGATTACCACGTCCTGGCCGTTTTTGCCGCGGGACATCTTGGCCTTGCCGTTCTCTCC
>CALCEX010000127.1 GCA_937900325.1 uncultured Clostridia bacterium
GCAGGGCCGTCTATGGCTATGTTTATCATTATTTTATTCACCTCGCGTTATCTTACGGAACTGCCCGCAAGCACACCCGTAGAATAAGCTATTTGCAGATTGAAGCCTCCGGTGTATCCGTCCACATCGATTATTTCTCCCGCAAAGAACAGTCCCGGAACCAGTCTGGATTCCATGGTAGATGGATATATCTCCTTTACGCTTATGCCTCCCCTTGTTATTATCGCTTCCACCGGCAGGGCATGATCCACTGTCAGCGGTATGCACTTGACGGTTTTCACCAGAGACTCCCTCATGGCCTTTGTTAAAGAGCTTATGCCGATTTCAGGAGGCACTCCGGATATGCTTATAACTATCGGTATGAGTCGCGACGGAAGCAGATCGTTCAACCCGTTTATAAGCTGTTTACGCTGGTACTTTTCAAAGTCCCGCAAAATGCGCCTGTCCAGTTCATCGTGGCTGAGGCCGGGCTTCATATCGATAGTGAGCCGCGCGCCCTCCGGACTGTCGGCTATCCTGCTGCTGGCGCTGAGCACCAGCGGGCCTGACACTCCGAAATGCGTAAACAGCATTTCGCCCAGTTCTTCATATACCAGCCTGTCTTTTTTGTTGTACGCCCTAAGAGTGACATTTTTAAGCGAAAGCCCGGCCAATTCCCGCGGCCATTCTTCTACCGTGGCCAGCGGTATAAGAGATGGACGTATGTCCGTTACGGTGTGACCGAGTTTTTTTGCAAAGGCATAGCCCGCGCCGGTAGAGCCCGTCGTCGGATAGCTTGCCCCCCCGGTACAAAGTATCACCGCGTCAAAAGCCTCCCTGCAGCCGTTTACCGTAAGCTCAAAACCGCTGCCGGCCCTTCGTATGCCGGATACCTCGGTATTCAGACTGAGCTTCGCCCCGCTGCTGTTCAAATGCCGCGTAAGCGCCTTTATAACGTCGCTCGACTTATCCGATACGGGAAAGACGCGCTTTCCCCTTTCCACCTTTGTAGGCACGCCGTTTGCGTTTATGAGCTCCACTATGTCGGTATTGGAAAAGCCGTACAGCGCGCTGTACAGGAACTTGGGGTTCCTCGGTATATTGGCAAAAAAGTCATCAGTATCGCAGCTGTTGGTTATGTTGCAGCGCCCCTTGCCAGTAAGGAACAGTTTCTTGCCCAGCTTTTCGTTTTTTTCAAACAGCACGGAATCATGACCGCAGCCCGCTGCCGCCGCTGCCGCCATAATGCCTGCCGGGCCGCCGCCTATTACAGCTACCCTGCTCATTCGTTATCTCTATCGTCCGTGTTGGACGCTGTATACACATTATGGGTTTTCCATATGCCTTCCAGCTGATTCAGCCTCTCGTACACCTCGTCCTTCCTTCGAAGTCCCGCGCCCACTATAAGGGCATTTATAAGGCTCAATGGGGCGACAAGAGAATCGGCAAAAGAAGCCATATCGCTGCGCGCTATCAGTACGCTGTCCGCAAGCTCGGCTATGGGAGAAAACATACTATCCGTTACAGCAGCCACATACGCGCCCTTGCTTCTTGCAAAGCTCAGCGCTTCCACCGCTTTAGAGGAATATCTGGGGAAACTTATGCCTATGCACATATCCTTGTCGCTTATTCGCAGCATCGTTTCATATACGGTATTGTTCACGATGCATACGTCGTCCAGTATGAAGTTGAGATAGTACCCCAGAAACTGTGCCAACGGCGCCGCGCTCTTTATGCCGACAACATAGATCTTATGCGCCTTGAGCATGTAATCTATGACGGTATTGAAGGTAGCGGCATTTACCGAC
>CALCEX010000128.1 GCA_937900325.1 uncultured Clostridia bacterium
AATAATCGCGCTCTCAAAATACGTCAGCGAATGTATGGACAAAGAGGGCAATTTCAAGGGGCTGGGATATATAATAAAAACCACCATGTACTGTGCTGTTCCTACGGTGCTTGTGATGATGCAGCCCGACTTTGGCACGGCCTTTGTTTTTATCTGTATAATGGTATTTATATACTTCATAGGCAGGATATCCTGGGGATACATACTCGCTGCGGCAGGCGGGCTGGCGGTGTGTATGCCGCTGGCATATTACTTCGTTTTGAGCGATTCACAGCGCGAGCGCATCGATGTTTTCATCAACCCGGAATCCGATCTGCAAAACTCCGGTTATAACGTTGCTCAGTCCAAAATTGCCATAGGATCGGGGCAGCTTACAGGCAAGGGATTTTTCTCCGAAGGGACCCTTGCTCAGCTCAGATTCGTTCCCGAAAGGCATACCGACTTCATTTTCGCAGGAATAGTGGAAGGTCTTGGGTTTGTCGGAGGCGCCATAATAATTTGCCTGTTCTTTGCGCTGATATTCCGCTGGATATATATTGCCATGCGCACTAAAGATTCCTTCGGCACATGCCTGGTAGTCGGCGTTGCCGGAATGTTTACGGCTCATGTATTTGAGAACATTGGAATGACAATAGGCCTTATGCCCGTTACCGGCATACCGCTGCCATTTATAAGCTACGGAGGCTCAAATCTGTTGACTAACCTTATTGGCGTCGGCATTGTGGAAAACGTATGGATGCGGCGTCAAAGCAAGAAGCGATGACGGACGGGCATATTAAATAAATTTTCCTCCCTTTTCGCACATATAATCAAATGTGCATTAAAGAGGAGGTTTTTTATGGCTGCAAGGATCGATCATAGAGATTTCAGATCATACGAATACGGCAGAGGAAAAAATCGCAAGTATACCATGCGTCATTTCAGCCGCCCGGAAAGACGGTACAGAAGGATAGAGGGGAGATATGAGGATCATAGCGCCGGAGGATCCATGCTGGCAAAAATGGGCATATGCCTGCTTCTGTGCGGGCTGGCACTATTAGCAAAGGCAGTTTACAGCGATGAGGATCTTGCGCAGACGGCCGCAAGCCTTACTGAAAAGGCAGAGGATATAGGCGGCGAGTATCTGGGCAAGCTGCGCTTTGTAGAGTTGCCCGGTATAATGCAGGTATTTTCCAGCGATTCGCGGCTCAGCCTCAACATAAGCGGCGCCACATATAAAAGCAGCGATGACGGAATGCTGCTGACGGTATCCAATACGGCTGATAAGACCGTGCAGTCACCCGGCAGCGGCAAAGTAAAAAACGTATCTGTCGATGCAGGCGGAACAGGCGCGGTAGAACTTTGGATGGATGGGGATATAATGATAAGAATGGGCGGCTTTAAGAAAATCTGGGTAGAGGAGGGTCAGCCGGTAAGCCGGGGCGATACGCTCGGCAGCGGCAGCGATAGCCTGAGCATCCGCGTATACAAGGGCGGACGGCCTATGGAAGCCGAAAAGCTGTTTGATACCGACTCTGATATTCCCGCATGATACCCAGAATAAAAAGCA
>CALCEX010000129.1 GCA_937900325.1 uncultured Clostridia bacterium
TTATTTTCTGTTCCTTTCTGGTTTGTATTTTCTGTTTTTCCGGCGCTCATCGTACCGTTCTGCCATATATACAACAGCCGAAGGGAATACGTTGCAGCGGGGCGGAAAAAATTATTTTTCCGCGGCGGATGCGCTGTCTATTACGCCCATTGCGGCGTCTGCGCTAAGCGGCTGATCGGAATACAGCGCGAAGCTGAAGCCGTTATCCGCCCATACCGCCGCAGTATAGCCGTCCGCGCCGCCCTTTAGCGTTATCTCGGCGCCGGAGGCCGCCCTTACCGTTTTGACGTCCTCATATGTATTGTAATCCCCGCTTATGTCCTCGTCGCCGGGTGCCGTGCGCCATGTTATGCCGCAGGAATAGTGAACCTCAAGCATATCGCCGTCCATTACTGAGCAGCCCTCAACGCCGTATTCTATTTCCTTCGGCAGTACAGGGTCATAGTCTATGGCGGCAAGCCCTTCCTCCAAGGTGTCAAAATACTGCGGGGCGACCGCCATCACGCTCGTCATATGCTGCTCCTGCTGTTCAGCCTGCTGCATAAGCCTCGGCATAAGCGTTACGCACAGCACGGCCGCCGCAGCGCATATGCCTACATACATCATTCGCCTTGCGCTGCGCCGCCTGCCGCACCCTTCCTCGCGCAGACGGGCGGTTATACGCCGCTCCATTTCCGGCGTTACCTTAATATTTTCCATCAAAACATCATAGCCGCCCTTTTGCTTATTCCTCATATCCATATATATCCTCCAATGGAGCCTTCAGCATATTCCTGCCGCGGCTCATGAGCGAGCGGACTGTCGCTTCTTTTTTGCCAAGCATGTTCGCAATCTCCTTTATGCTGTACCCCTCGTAATAATAAAGGTGCAGCACCTCGCTGTATTTATCCGGCAGGCTCTTTACGCATTCCCATACGACGGAAAGATCCTCCGCCTGCCTCTCGTCGGGCACTATATCCGTAAGCTCGTCCTCGCGCAGCCGCTTGGTATGCCGCAGCTTGTTTTTGCATATATTGCAGGTAACGGTTATGAGCCACGCCTTTTCCTGCTCCTCGCTTTCAAAGGCGGGCGCCTTGCGCATATACTGTATCAGCGTATCCTGAAGCGTGTCCTCGGCGTCCTGCATATTGTGCATATAGGAGAAGGCGAGCCGCAGCAGCGAATTTCCGTAGCTTTGAAGAGCCTTTTCCGCCCTTGCCGCCGCCTGAACTCCGACAGGCGAAAGCGTCAGCAGCTCCGATTCAAAAAGCGCCAGTATGCGCCGCAGCCGCCCGAAGAGCCGCATCAGGGGCGGCACGGGCAATGTCATTTCAAGTGAATGCATATCTTCCTCCGCAGTTTTTTATATCAATATAACAACGCAGGCGGCGCATATGTTGCATGCAACCGCATTATAGTTGCAATACAGCAATTATACCCGCGCCACAGGGCGAAGCAAAATATTTTTTGCAGACGCAACCTTACGGCGCTGCCGGTTGTATATATTGCAGAGGCGGCAAGAAAGCCCGCCCCGAACAAAAACATTAAATTTGAAGGAGATATTTGAACGATGAAGAAACTTATTGCGATTACCATGTGCTGTGTAATAGCTCTCTCTGCCGCTGCCTGCTCCGTCCCTGCCGAGGATACCATCGGGACTGAAACCGCCGAACCCGAGGTCGCTGTTATCGATGACGCGGGCGAGCTTGGCGGCGAAACGGTAGAAGTACCCAATCCATTTACCGACTGCGCGGATATTGCGGAGGCCGCAAAGCTCGCCGGCTTTGAAATGACGCTACCCGAGGGCATCGAGGCGAAGTCGATAGTCTACCGCG
>CALCEX010000130.1 GCA_937900325.1 uncultured Clostridia bacterium
TACCTTGCTGAATGATCTCTCGCCGAAAGCCGCCATTGAGATTATCGGGATAGCCACCGAACCGAAGGCAAAACCGAGGGAAAACATGACTATCTCGCATATCACGGGCAGAGTGCCGGGCATGAGCAGCCCCGCCGCAATGGCCGCCGCCAGAAAAGCACCGGAAAGCGCCGTGCCCACTATGCTGCCAAGCTTATCGTATATCCAACCCAGCGACATCTTTCCCAATGCCAATGAAGCCATGTTGCCGGACACCACTGCCGAGGCCACGGAGATCGGATAGCCAAGATCCGACATATAGGCTGCGAATGTGCCTGCAAAGCCTGTGTTTGCAAAGCTCAGCGCAGAGAGGCCTATGGCTATTGCATAGAATCTCGGGCTCCTGATTATATCGCGGAAGCACATTCCCTCCGACTCGCTGATATGCCGGGCCGCCTCCTCGGCGTTTCCTTCTCCGTAGGGCAGCAGCCCCTTTTCCTCCGGCTTATCCCGCACGATAAACGAGCCTGGTATTACCGCAAATGCAACTATTATGCTCATTATGGCAAAGCATTCCCGCCAGCCTACCATCTCTATAATCCTGCCGACCACCGGGCTGAACAGCATTCCGCCCAGTCCTGTTCCCATATATGTAAGGCCTATCACGAAGCCCTTCCGCTTATGGAACCAGTTGCTTAGTATTATCGCATACGGGACATATGTGATGAGCCACATAGCGCAGCCCGCTATTGCGCTTATAAGATAAAACTGCCAGAGCTTATCGGCAAAGAAATAGCAAAAATACGCTGCGCTCAGCGTCACCGCAGAGATACGCATGGATTTTTTGACAGATATGAATTGATAAAGGCTGGAAGATATGGCGGATACCAGCATGCCCCCCGCCGAATACAGTGTGGACATAAACGCCCCCGCCTTGCGCGTAAAGCCCAGGTCATCGCATATGGGCACGACGTAAAGCGAAACGCAGTTATTCACTATACCATAGGCCATCATCATTATCACGCCCACGGCCACTATTATCCAACCGTAATATATCTTCTTTCTTCCAATAACCATGCATCACGACCATCTTTCCGAATTGCTTTTCACTCTATTTGTTG
>CALCEX010000131.1 GCA_937900325.1 uncultured Clostridia bacterium
CTTCTGTTCGGAAATTTTTCCGGCGTATACTATGCGTATATCGTCATGTGGCTTTCTTTCGCCCTTATCATAAAATATATCGCTGTTGAAGCCGTTGCCTACAACGCATACCTTATCCGGCTCGGCACCGTAGCAGCTCACTATTTCCAGCTTTTGCTGAGCGTGCAGGCAGCATATCCTGTTCAGTCCGGCTATTCCGCGGCGTATTCTCTCATGCTCGAGGGGGTTGGTATACATCTGACGAAGGTCTGTGCCGTGGCATATGCCCCAAACCTCCATATCCGGAAGCTTCTCCCGCACTATGGCGGCAAGAAGGTACAGGTGGTGGCATATCACCACATCAGGTCTGAATTCCTCCGCCGCACGCAGCACGGTGTCTCCAAACGCCGCCTCGAATTTATCCACCATATCAGGCTTCATATCCCGATACCTTGTGCTTTCATACGGCATCTCATCCGACATTCCGCATATGGGAAACGGCAGCTCCGGGCTGTTATAGTAAACCGGGTAAAACGCCGCTCCCTTCGGGGCCGCCGCCTTATTCTCCCTGGTAACACCGGCTATGACAGCCTGAGTATGGCCCAGCTCTTTAAAGCCGCGGACCGTTTCCGTAAGATATACTCCGCTGCCTGTGGAGTTGGGTTTCTGTGCCGTTATGCTCAATATGCGCATTTATAAGATACCTGCCATCTTTTGTAATATCTTCAAGGCTCAGTGTACCACGGACGCATTCTATTCACAAGCTGTCTATGCCTCTTTTATATTATTGCGGCTTTTTACCTCCCATAAGGCCGCCAAGCATATTCATTATCGGGTTCTGCCCTCCTCCGCTCGCGCCCTGAAGGGTATTCATAAGCTGCATCACCTGCATTATGCTGCCAATATTTCCGAGGCCGCCCATGTTCGGCATATTCTGCATATCAGGCATACCTCCGAAGCCGCCGCCCATTCCCTGGGCCTGCCGGGCGTAATTCTGCTGTACGGGCTGGGGTACCGGCAGCCCCAGTACATACGCTATATGGGCGCGCTCGCCCGGGGCAAGGAACGGTTCCATTGCTGAAAGGTACTGCGCCGCCTTTTGTGGGCCCTGCTCCGTCCTTATCCTGCTTGCCATCATAAGCGCAGGGGAGCCTTCATAATTCTCCTGCCTTCTCGGCGGCGTAGATGGTGCTGTTCTCTGCATGGCTGTACTCTCCCCCTTTATCTATAACCATTCTATGCAAAAGGGGCGGCATGTGAACCTTTGCCGTCTGCTGCGCATATTATTGTTTTGAGGTGATTTGATGAAGCGCAGCCTACGCGGGAGCAGGCAGCAGCCCCTTCCCGACATGAACAATCTGAACCAGACGGCACAAAACATCGACCCTGCCATGCTGAACGACGTGCAGAGCGTGGTGGATAAGTACGGCGGCAAGTCCGAGCAGGATCTCATAGGGGAGCTGGCGGCGGCCAAGCGCAGCGGCATTATAGATCCCAACGAGTTGGCGTCGGTTGCCGGCAAAATTGCCCCCATGCTCACGGCAGAGCAGAAGCAGCGCCTGGAATCCGTGCTCAAGCAGCTGGGCCAGTAAACAAGAGGCGCCCGCCGCATCATTGCGGCGAGCGCCTTTTTTACCATTATTTGGCAGAAGCGCGCAAGCTCTTGTCAACTAATGGTATGTTCATTTTATTATTCGAGAAAATCCTTGAGCTTCTTGCTTCTTGAGGGATGACGAAGCTTGCGCAGCGCCTTTGCCTCTATCTGGCGTATGCGTTCCCGGGTAACGTTAAATTCCCGCCCGACCTCTTCCAGCGTGCGGGCCTTCCCGTCGTCCAGCCCGAAGCGGAGACGGAGCACCTTTTCTTCCCTTGGGGTAAGCGTATCCAACACCTCCATAAGCTGCTCCTTGAGCAGCGTAAATGCGGCAACCTCTGCGGGGGCAGGCGCGTCGTCGTCGGGTATAAAGTCGCCAAGGTGGCTATCCTCCTCCTCGCCTATGGGCGTTTCGAGGGACACCGGCTCCTGCGCGACCTTGATTATCTCGCGTACCTTTTCCTCGCTTATGCCCATCTCCCGGGCTATCTCGTCCGGCCTTGGCTCGCGGCCATATTCCTGCAAGAGCTGGCGGTTGACGCGGATAAGTTTGTTTATGGTCTCTACCATATGGACAGG
>CALCEX010000132.1 GCA_937900325.1 uncultured Clostridia bacterium
GCTGCCTGTAACGCCGTGAAGGAGTATGCTTCCCTCCCGGCGGTCCATAGCCGCGCTTATCTTTTCCAATACGCTTTTCTGCGTCGCCGAAAGGGGCAGCGGCGTCGTCCTTGGCGGTATCCGTCCGGCATACGGATCCCGGTATATCTCCCGGCCTGTTTCTGTTATATAGCCCTTATCTATCAGCGCCCTTATTGCGGAGGACGCGCCGGGAATGAAGGCGCATATATCCGCCGTGCTCATCTCCGCGTTAGATTCCGACAAAAGATCGAAAACCTCTTTTTGCTTAGGCGATCTGGGGCTGCCGTCCTTTTTCAGCATGCCTGCCCGTATAAGCTGGGGATCCGCGTCATCGGCAAGCTTCACCGTGCGCACCCGCTTCTCCTTTACCCTTCCTCCGCGGAGCTGCGCGGGTATCATAAGGCGCAGCGCGTCCACCAGCAGGCAATTGTAGCTCTGCTTTATCCAATAAGCCAGCCGTATCTGCTCTTGGGTCAATACGCTGTATGGCTCCAGTGGGCGTATTATGCTCTTTAGCGGGATATTTCCCTCATAGCTCTCGCTTGTTTCCAGCACATAGCCCTCTATGGGCTTGTTTCCGCCGCCAAATGGTACGAGCACACGTTGGCCGAGAGTAATATTCTCATCCGCCCGATAGGTAAAGAGCCTGTCTACGCCGCTGTTGGCTATATCCACTATCACCTGCGCGAACAAATCCTGCCGTCCTTTCACAACTCAAGTTTATTCTGAATAAATTATACCACAAAGGCTCTTATGCCGATATACGCAAAAAGGAGGGCGCGCCCCCCTTCAGTACATAGTCAATTTATTTTACCAGCCTGTCCAGCAGCCAGTCAGCAGCCTCGCGCTTTGTGAGCATACCGCTGTGTTCTCTGGATCCGTCTGCGCCGTACAGCGTGATTATATTTGTGTCGGTGCCGAAGCCCGCGCCCTCAGCCGTAACATCGTTTGCGGCAATAAAATCCAGCTTTTTACGCCTGAGCTTTTCCATGGCGTTGCTTTCCACATTGTTCGTTTCCGCCGCAAAGCCCATGACTTTCTGGTTTGACCTCAGCGGGGCGATGGTCTTTAATATAT
>CALCEX010000133.1 GCA_937900325.1 uncultured Clostridia bacterium
CCGACAATGTAATGCTCTGCGCCAACCTCATGGACGAGGCGGAACGCAAGGGCATAAGCCTAAACCTGCCCCTAATATCCGAACGGCTGGGCGTGCCTGTCGCGGGCATATCCGCAAGAAGCAGGAAAGGCCCGGCCCGGCTGCTGCCCGCAATTGAAAAAGCGCTGAAAGCAGGGCCGCGCCCGGCAAAGCCCGAACGCACAAGCCCTGAATATCTCTCAGGGCTTGCACAGGAAATATGCCGCGGCGCCGTATTCTCCGGGCCGGATTCGCTCAGGCGCGACAGGCGGATAGATAAGGTGCTTACCAGCCGCGTGCTGGGCTTTCCCATAATGCTTGCGCTGCTTGCGCTGGTTTTTTTCCTCACCATAACCGGCGCCAACTACCCTTCCAGGCTGCTTTCGGGCGTACTTTTCAGCGCTCAGGATAAGCTCATCGGCTTTTGCATATCCGCATCTGTACCAAAGTTTATATATGGGCCGCTGCTCTTGGGCATATACAGGGTTCTGGCGTGGGTGATCTCAGTAATGCTGCCGCCCATGGCCATATTCTTCCCGCTTTTCACCCTTCTTGAGGATCTCGGGTATCTGCCCCGCGTCGCCTTCAACCTTGACCGCTGCTTCAAGGGCTGCCGCGCCTGCGGAAAGCAGGCCCTCACCACCTGCATGGGCTTCGGCTGCAATGCGGTTGGCGTCACAGGCTGCCGCATAATAGACTCTCCGCGGGAACGGCTGATAGCCGTAATAACCAACAGCCTGGTGCCGTGCAACGGCCGCTTTCCCGCCCTCATCGCCGTCATATCCATGTTTTTCGCAGGGGACAGCGGCTCGTTGGTAAGCTCGCTGCTGCTGACGGCTCTCATAGTTTTTTCCATCGCAATGACGCTGCTGGCCTCACGGCTGCTGTCAGCTACGCTGCTTCGCGGCGTCCCTTCCTCCTTCACGCTGGAGCTGCCTCCATACCGGCCGCCGCAGATAGGGCGGGTGATAGTACGCTCCGTACTGGACAGGACTGTATTCGTGCTGGGCAGGGCGGCGGCGGTGGCAGTCCCCGCGGGCCTTATCATATGGCTTATGGCAAACATAAGCATTGGCGGCAGCACGCTTCTTTCGCTTTGCGCGGGCTTTCTCGACCCTTTGGGCCGCCTTCTCGGACTCGATGGGGTGATACTCATGGCGTTTTTGTTGGGCTTCCCCGCAAACGAAATAGTGATACCCATAATGCTCATGGCCTATACGGCCCGGGGGATGCTGATAGACTATCAGGGGCTTGACCAGCTCAGATACATACTGGTGCAAAACGGCTGGACGGCAAAGACGGCGCTTTGCTTTCTGATATTCACCCTGATGCACTGGCCCTGCTCCACGACGCTCATAACGATAAAAAAGGAAACCGGCAGTCTTAAATGGACGCTGGTTTCCCTCCTGACGCCTGCGCTTATGGGCGCGGCGCTGTGTATGCTGGTCAATCTGCTGTTTTATATTACGTCCTTATGACGTAGCCCTCCTTGCGCGGCTTGGCCGCCGGGTGCGGGCAGTCGGCATAACCCAGTATGCAGCTTCCGACGCCTATATATTTATCGTCTATGCCCCAGCCGCGCAGCAGCTCCCGCCCCTCGGCGGTGTCCAGCATTTCCCGGGTGCGGTTTATCCAGCAGGAGCCAAGGCCTACGCTGTATGCGGCGTTCAGAAGGTTGCCCATTACGAGGCAGCCGTCCGCAAAGCCGTTGCTGTCAGTGCTGTCCGCAAGCACCATCACTACCGTAGGCGCGCCGTAAAACGGATCGCCCCCGGGGTTGGCGGTAAATGCGGCGTTCATCCTTGAAAGCCGCGATATCGTGTCCTTATCCTGCACAACCACCATCAGCGGGGACTGGGTGCCCATGCCGGTGGGAGCGTATTCGCCTGCCTCGAGAACCGCCTCGAGCTCCGCGTCCTTTATCTGCTCTGCCTTATACTTTCTTATGCTGCGGCGGTTTTTGAGCGCCTCCAATACCTGGTTCGTCATAGTATCCTATCTCCTTAAATATTTATTCGCCTGGTTATTTCACGAGCTTTTTGAACAGCTCTATGTCCTTCTTAAAAGCCTCGAGGCTGCCGCGCCAGAAATCCCGGCCCGATACGTCTATTCCGCATATCTTTGCGCTGTCTTCCACGGAAAGCGCGGGGGTCTCCCTGAGCATCGCCTTATACTTGGGCAGAAAATCCGCCCCCTCTTTAAGATGCATTTCATAAAGGCCCCGCGCAAGCAGCCCGCCAAATGCATAGGGATAGTTGTAGAAGCCGAGGCTGGAGCTGTAATAATGGCTCTTGCAGATCCACATATACGGGTTAAGGGTGCTCTGGTCAAGGCCCGTGCCGTATGCCTTCTTCTGCGCCGCGAGCATTATATCGCAAAGCTCGTCCGGCAGCATAAAGCTGCCGCTCCTTCTCTCGCACACCTCTTTTTCAAAGAGGAAGCGGGAATATATGTCGCATATTATCTGGGCCGCGTCCTGAAGCCTGTTCTCTATGAGCATGAGCTTCTCATCGCCGTTCTCGGCGTGGTCTATGGCGTAACTCACCAGCAGGTTCTCGTTGAAGGTGGAGGCTGTTTCGGCCACCGGCATGGAGTAATCCCTGTTCAGCACGTCGTTATCCTTTACCAGCATCTCGTGGAAGCCGTGCCCAAGCTCGTGTGCGAGAGTGATAACGTCGCCGAACATGCCGCCGAAGTTGGTAAGTATCCTGAACTGGCCCGCGCCGAAGGCCGGCTCGCAATAGGCGCCGCCCACTTTTCCCTTGCGGGGATATACATCTATCCAGCTATCGGCAAAGGCGCGTTCTGCGGTATCCGCAAGCTCCCCGTCAAACGATGAAAATACGTTTACTATGTATTCCCGGGCCTGCTCTATGGTAAAGGTCCGTTTGCTGCTGCCCATAGGCGCGAACATATCATACCACGGAAGGCCGTTTTTATGCCCCAGCGCCTCGCCCTTGGCCTTATAATAGCTATGGAACACCGGCAGGTATTCTTCAACGGCTCCCCACAGCGCGTCCAGCGTCTCCCGCTTCATGTCCGCCATAAACAGGGACTTATCCAGCACGCTCTCAAACCCCCTGAGCCTGCACTCGCTTATACTTTGCAGCTTTATGCTGTTTAGGGCGAATGCGACCGGGCCCTTTACCTTCTCATAGCACTTGAGCTCTGCCTCATACGCGGCCTTGCGCACCGCGCCGTCGTGGTCGTATGCGAGGTTGCGCAGCTCTGTCAGGCTCAGGCTTTCGCCGTTGAGCTCCTCCGTAACGCCGGAGGTTTCATAGGATTGGAGCTCCTCCCACGCCTTGCCGCCGCTCACATCGTACATCGCGGCCACATCCTCGCCGTCGCCGGTGAGAAGATGCCGCCCCTTTTGCTTTTCCCTGCGAAAGTAACCCATGTATCTGGCAAGGCCGGTTTGGCCCGCCGTAACTTCCTCCAGGTCGTCTATTGAAGCTATATAGCCTGTTATCTCAGACATGGCCTTTGCGGCGGCGCCGCAGAGCATATTCACCCTGCCGTTCGCCGAAGCCGCATCGCCGTCGGAGGTGTCCGCCGTCTGGCGGAACAGGCAGTAATCTGAAAGCGCGCCCGAAAGCAGCCGGCGCTCCTCCAGCAGCGGCACTATTGCCATAAGGTTTTCCCTTGGGCTGCGGTCTGCGAGCTTTTCCGCCTCCGCCCCAAGCATACCGTTTACCTCCTCGAGCCGCGCCATATCCCTTTTGAATTTGCCGCTGTCAAAGCCGGTATACAAAACGTCGAGATTCCATCTTCCGTCGTTCATTTTATTTATCCTTTCTGTTTATTACGTTTATCTGTATGCTCTCCATAGAATCGAGCGCTTCTGTGTTGGCCTTCGGGTCAAAGCTGGAGGTGCAGGCCGCGTCCACAGTTATCTCCGCCTCCGGCAGGGCGGTCTTCAGTACCGCCGCGTTAGTGAGCACACACATATTTGACACGAGGCCCACCAGCTCTATCTTTTCATAGCTGTTTTCCATGGCGGCACGGGCGAGCTCCATGCTGCCGAAGGAAGGCTTATCTATTATCATATCTCCGGGCTGCACCTGCTTTGCCGTTTCTCCGAATATTTTATGCCCGTCGCTTCCCGCCATGCAGTGAACTATGGGAAGCCTGCGGCCCTCCTGAGTTTCAAGGTAGTTTTCGTGATGGGTGTCCCGGGTAAATATGACGTCGGCGCCTCTGCCGCGGTATTCCCGTATTTTTTCGGCTATGGGGCCGTCCAGCTTTTCCGCGCCCTCAAAGCCCAAGGCCCCATTTACAAAGTCGTTCTGGTAGTCTATTACAACAAGCAGTTCTTTCACTCCGCATATCCTCCGTCAAATACCTTTAGATCATATCAGCGCCGTATATGCGCACCACAGCAGCGACGCCGCCATTATTACGCTGAATATCCTTATATGTTCCGAATATATCTTCCGAACAGCCCTGCCGAAGGAGCACCAGATAAGGCTGGCGGCTATCATGCATACTGAATTTATACAGGCCACCAGCAGTATCGTTCCAAATTCCGCGGTGTAGGGAACCACATATATGGAAAACACGCTGAGGCCGCCCATCCAGCTCTTTACATTTAGCAGCTGCAGCAGCACGCCGCTCTTATAGCCCGCTTCGTCCGTCTGTACAGCCTTGTCCGCATTGTCCGGCTTTTTCCTGAAGCCGTCCACAAGTATGTGTATGGCCAAATACAGCATATAAGCCGCCCCCAGCCACTTGAGATATGGCACTATTTCCGGCAGCACATCTGCAAGCGCCGCATTCAGCATGCCGCAGAACAGCATCTTTATGAAAAACACCGTGATGCTGGCCGTCATGAATTTCCCGGCGCCCCTGAGGCCGCAGTTCGCTCCGAGATACATACACATTATGTTATTTGGCCCGGGGGTTATACAGGTTATAACGATATACAGCAGCAGCGGCGCGTAGTTCATATATTATCTCCTACCTTCCGATTGGCGGATTCTTTATATATTGGATTATATCACATAAAAAACGCCGGGAACAGTATTCCCGGCAGAAACGTCCGTATGCCGTCCCGGCGCGCCGCATACGGGTTTTATTGCTTTTCTTTATTATCCGTTTCGTCGTTATCCAGTCCCAGATCCGGGAATGCCCTGGATATGCGGCGATAGGTAAAGCTCTTCTTCCGTAGGTTATCGCGGAACGCCCGGGCCTTTTCCCTCATGTCTGCCCGAACTGCGGCGGTATGGGCATCTCTGCGGTCCCTTTCGGTTTCCCGTATGCGCTCAAAGAGCTCCCGCTCCTCTTCCCGGTTCTTTTCCATGAGCTCCTTTTCCTGAGCGCGATGCGCTGCGCCCATATCTATGAGGGCGCCGTAAAGCTCCCTTGCCTCATCAGTGCGCCTGCGCACATTGATGGCGGCATGGGATACGTTTTCGCCTATAATATCGGATATTTCGTGTATTTCCCTGGCGGCGGCGGTTATGAGCCGCAGCTTCTTCTGCATATTGCATATGGCGGCCACTGTTGCGCCCAGATCGACGGCGGTAAGGCCAAGCATTACATATGCGAGCACCGTACCCAGCTGATGAGGTATACCGTTTATCAGGTTCATCACCATGGGGTGTATTATACGCACTATGAACGTTGCGGCAAAGCCCCAGATCAGCGAAAACTCAAGGCAGACATAGCCGTGTATGTTGAAACGGTTATGGGTATAATCCCACCACTTGGCGTGAAACAGCTTCTCCAGCACCCAGCCGGTGATGTATTCCATTACCGTAGTAACTACGGCTGAGCCCAGGAACAGTACCAGAAGGTTGTCCTTCAGGTCTATAAGAAGGTATATGACCGCCACGAGCCCAAAGCCGTATATGGGGCAGATTGGGCCGTTGAGGAAGCCTCTGTTTACAAACTTTCCGTGGCGCAGCCCGGCAAACGCCACCTCCGCGCACCAACCCATGAAGGCGTACACAAAGAACATCCAAACGAGCTGATACAGGCTGAATTTCACCATATCGTCACACAGTCCCTTTCGTTTTCTTAACGTTCG
>CALCEX010000134.1 GCA_937900325.1 uncultured Clostridia bacterium
GCCGGCGGGGCGTATAACTGCTGCCAAGCGGTGCTCCCCGGCATGATATCGCGAAAGAAGGGCAGCATAGTCAACGTTTCCTCCATGTGGGGCGTCGCCGGCGGAAGCTGTGAGGTAGCCTACTCTGCCTCCAAGGCGGCGGTGATCGGCCTCACCAAGGCCCTTGCAAAGGAGATGGGGCCCTCGGGAATACGTGTAAACTGTATCGCTCCCGGAGTGATAGATACCGATATGAATATCCGGCTGTCCGCCGATGATATGGCGGCCCTGTGCGATGAAACCCCGCTTTGCCGAATAGGCGCCCCGGAAGAAGCCGCAGAGGCCATATTCTACCTTGCCTCTGACAAGGCTCGCTTCATAACCGGCGCCGTGCTTAACGTCAACGGTGGTATAATAATATAATGGCAGAGGGCGCGCCCAAACGGGCGCGCCCTCTTTATTACGTTGTATCAAGCCGTCTTTTGCAGCATGGAGAGAAGGTCGCCAACGCTGTGTATGCTCGATTCGTCTTCCACTATTATTCCGAATTCATCCTCAACGCTGAGTATGAGCTCCGTCATATCCAGAGAATCGAGATTCAGAGAATCGGCTGTGGAGTCGGGGGTTACCTGCTCGCCAGGTACGCCTGCGATCTCATGAACAAGCTCGCGTATGCGCTCAAGTTCCTGCATGATTATGATTCCTCCGCTTCGCAGTATATTCAATAATACTGCAAATATTGATAAAAAATACCTTGAGTATTTTATATTCTGATCCGCTTCTTGTCAATACGCATTTTTCTTTGCGCAATCTATGGCGCTAAAGTGATTTATGATATACAATATAATGATATGTCCATGAGTTTTCGAAAGGAGCCCGCCACATGGCACGCAAGAGCAAAAAACAGAAGAAAAGGGCCGCTGCAATGCGCTATCTGGCAGTGCTGCTTCTTATCGTACTCTTTGCCCTCGCAGTAAGCGTGGCAATGAAAGAAGGAGGGCTGGACACAGGCAGCCTTGACCTTTCAAAGATAGATTTTTCCAAGCTCGACCTCTCGAATATACATCTGCCGGACATAAAGCTGC
>CALCEX010000135.1 GCA_937900325.1 uncultured Clostridia bacterium
GATGGATGAGCCGTATACGCCGCCTGCGAGTTCAGGCATACATCGAAGAACGCCCCGAGTTCTATATGTTTTTCCTCAGTGCCGGTGTTTTTTATGGTGATGCGCCTCGCCTCGCCGTTCTGCCCGGCTGCCGCGCATATCTCCATCCGGCACGATATTCCGTCGCGGACGTTATTGAATTCCGCTCTGTGCGGATAAAACACGGCTTCGGCGCCCCTTGCGATATCCCATGCTTCGCCCCCGCTTCGCACAACCAGCCGCACTCCGTTTCCGCCGCGTATATGGTCCGGCCGCCAGCGCGTAAGCATTATATCGCCGCATTTTGAAAAGCCGTCTCCGTCCTCGCTCACAAGCAGCGTATAGCTGCCGTTTGTAAGCAGCTGGCATTCGGGGATACTGTGCCTTTCGCGTATTATACGCGGCCGCGCCCTCCTTATCGCGCCGCTTCTCTGCGCCCTGCCTTCAGCCGAATGCAGCGGCCTTATGCGCATTCCCCTGTTCGGAGCGCGTTCCTCAGTAAGTATTTCACAGGCGCGCATTGCAGGGTATGACATGAAGTACTTCTCTATCGCCCCATCGCACAGCGCGTTCGCTATGGCGCACATGCTCATGCCCTGATGGTGCGCCATAAAGCTTTGCACTATGGCATGGTCCTTTTTCTGATCCGGCCGCTCTTCGGTATAGTCCAGCGCCTCGTACATACCGTATGGGCCCAATCCGCCCTCCCCCGCAAGCCGCTTCATATTTTCGCAGGCGCCCCGCGGATCGAAGGCCAGTGCGAGCATAGTTGAGTACGGCGATATTACCCTGCTGCGCTCCCTGTGGCTCATAAGGCTGAGCCGCTGCAGGCCAAAGGCTCTGTACTGATAATACATATTGCGGTCAAAGGAATAGTAGCCTGATTCGGATATGCCCCATACGCCGCCATAGCGCTGCCGTTTCTGCGCCTTTACGGCGTTCAGACAGCTATTGTAAAGCAGCGTATCAGGCGTCGCCCCGGTAAACAGCACCGGCATAAGGTACTCGAACATCGTGCCGCTCCAGGATACCAGAGTCCCTCCCAATACCGGCGCCATCTGACGCCCGAGCTTGAACCAGTGCTCCGGCTTTACGCTGCCAGTAGCCACAGCTATAAGGCTGGTCAGGCGCGCTTCCGATGCAAGCAGGTCATACCACGAATTCGACAATTCGCATACGTCCCCATTATATCCTATTCTGAAAAGCTTCCGCTCCGCATCGTAGAGCGCCGAAAAGTCCGTTTCACTTGCCGCCCGTTCAAGGCGCGCCGCCGTATCCTCACGGCCGTATTTTTTAAGCGCCATTGCGCCTGTAATAAGACAGGCGCAGAAATTGCCGCTGTCCACGGTAGAAACATACTGGGGGCTCATCACCTCCAGCGTATCTGTCCTGTACCAGTTATAGAGGTGCCCATGCCATTTCTGCATTTTATCCACGGTATCCATCGTACCGGACAGCCGCTTTTCCAGTTCATCGGCGGTAATAAGCCCCAGCTCCGCCGCAGACACCGCCGCCGCCATTGCCATGCCTATA
>CALCEX010000136.1 GCA_937900325.1 uncultured Clostridia bacterium
AGCAGAGGGAAGTATGCATTCTGATGGCCTGTATCCTTGAAGCGCTGATCCATTCCTTCTGCATGAGCTCCCACACGGCATAGCCATAGGGCTTAATGGCCATACAGCCGCGAACTTCGGTATAATCGCACATATCGTTTTTGAGTACGATATCGGTATACCACTTAGCGAAATCCACATCGCGGGGGGTGATCTCCTGTACGAATTCGTTTTCTTTCTTTGCCATAATTTCCTCCGTTACTTCAGTAAGCTGAATTTACACATCAAAAGCCGCCCTGAATATAAGGGCGGCTATTTTTATCCGCGGTACCACCTTAATTGGTTCTCGGCCGGCTTTAACGCTCGCCTGCGGCAGGGCATTTCCTCCCTGCGGAATACGGAACGGGAACCGATGCAAAACCGCGCAGCCGCCCTTTCAGCCAGTGAAGCGGCCTCTCTTTTCGCAGTTGCGGAAGCATCGGGCTTTCCGCAATGACCTTATCAGTAATTACAGTCGATTATAGCATCACCCGTAGATTATGTCAATCAATCCAGCTTTAATATATCGTTCAGTATGTCGTTGAGATCGCTGTCCAGGCCGCACTCTGCCTTATCAGCGCCGTCATCATCATGCTTTTCTTCCTTTACGACCTCATCTACGGTCCATACCTTTTCCTCCTCAGGCTCCTGCATGGCATCGGGTCTCGCCATCTCATCGGGAAGCTCCCGGCCCTCGATATTATATATGCTCTTTATGAGCTCCGCAGGGTTGCGGTACTCGTCGGGAGTATCGGCCTTCTCCGCCTCCAGCTGCTGGCCGATGCCTATATGCTCATAATTTTCAAGGAATCCGGCGTAGTTTTCTGCCTGGCGGCGCACCGTATCAGCGGTATCCCTGATATAATCCCTGAAATACCTGGCCTGTTCCTCGGCAGCCTTTGCCCTTTTCTCGGCATCCGCAACGATAGCCGCGGCCTGCGCCCGGGCTTCATCGAGTATTCCGTCCCTTTGGGCCTCCATATCGGCCTTTTCACGCATGGCGGCGGCGATAATATCGTCACGCTTTGCTTCCGCTGCGCCAATTATGCGGTTCGCGGCGGACTTCGCATCCGTGAGGGCGCTCACTACCGCATCGTTTTTGTCCTGGTATTCCTTGATCCTGCGGTTCAGCTCCTGTATCTGCTGTTCCTTCTGCTCAAGCTCCCTCTGAAGTTCCTTCTTGCCGAACATCATTTAGTCCTCCGTAAGCATTATTTTAAAATCAGATTTAGAAATTCATCTTCTGTTGGCCCATATCAGCCGGAGGCGCGTAACCCATGTGCCGGTATCCCAGCGGCATCACCACGCGGCCCCGCGGCGTTCTCGCAATGAAGCCCAGCTGTATCAGATATGGCTCATACACATCCTCGATGGTGGTGGCGTCGTCGCCTGTGGCGGCGGCTATGGTATCAAGGCCCACGGGCCTGCCTCCGAATTTTTCTATCATGGTGGCGAGCATACGCCTGTCCACAGAGTCAAGGCCCACCTCATCTATGGCCAGCATATCAAGGCCGGCCCGGGCTGTCTCAAGGTCTATCTCTCCGTTGCCCCGTACCTGTGCGTAATCGCGCACACGCTTTAGCAGCCGGTTAACTATTCGCGGCGTACCGCGGGAGCGTGAGGCTATCTCAAGCGCCCCCTCCGTGTCTATCCTAACGTTGAGTATATCCGCGCTGCGCTCGATTATTTCCTTCAGATCTTCCGGATCGTACAGCTCAAGCTGCTCCTTTATGCCGAACCTGTCCCTTAATGGGGAGGTGAGCATACCCATGCGCGTCGTTGCGCCTATGAGCGTGAACTTCGGAAGATCGAGACGTATAGAATGGGCGGATGGTCCCTTGCCGATTATTATATCTATGGAATAATCCTCCATGGCGGGATAGAGCACTTCCTCGACGCTGGAATTCAGCCTGTGTATCTCGTCTATGAACAGCACATCGCCGGGGGCGAGGTTTGTAAGTATGGCCGCAAGGTCGCCCGCATGGGATATTGCCGGGCCTGACGTTACGCGCAGATTGCCTCCCATCTCGTTTGCTACTATGGCCGCAAGCGTTGTCTTTCCGAGGCCCGGCGGGCCATAGAAAAGGGCATGATCCAGCGGCTCGCCTCTGTGCTTGGCCGCCTCTATGTATATGCGCATATGTTCCTTGACGTTATGCTGGCCTATGTACTCATTAAGAAACCTGGGGCGCAGGCTGTATTCTATCTGCTCGTCCTCCATTGTCATGGAGGAGGTTATAAGTCTGTCATCCATTTAAAAGCCGCTCCTCTTGCCCATTTCCCTGAGCGCCATGGTTATCATATCCTCTACCCTGCCGCATTCGCCTACTGCGGATACTGCGCGCCCGGCGCTTACGCCATCGTAGCCCAGCGCGACCAGCGCCGCTATGGCCTCCGCGCGCATATCCATTCCGCCATCTGACGGATTCGGAGCTGACGAGGACGCCATCTCCTCACTTGACACCTTTTCTTTAAGCTCCAGCAGCAGCCTTGCGGCGGTCTTTTTCCCAAGGCCGGGTATTCTGTCAAAGGCCGCTGCATTCTGGGTAACTATCGCCATGGCGATATCCTGAGGGCTCAGCTTGCCGAGTATGCCGAGAGCAAGCTTCGGCCCTACCCTGTTCACGGCTATGAGCCTGCGGAACATCTCCCGTTCTTCTTTTGTATAGAAGCCATACAAGGCCACGCCATCCTGAGTTATGTTGAAGTGCGTAAGGAGCTTTGCCTCCTTCCCCGCAGTTATCTCCCGCAGGGTACTGTCCGGGCACAAAAGCTCGTATCCTACTCCTGCGGTCTCGATTACCGCCCTGTCTGCACCCTTCTCGTCCACTACTCCCTTTATATATGCGTACATTATGACTTACCCTTACTTTATCCTGAATTCTTCCCTGGACACTTCGGAGGTGTTGGCGTGGCATATTGCCGCGCCCAGCGCATCTGCGGCATCGTCCGGCTTTGGTATGGTCTTGAGATTCAGCAGCAGCTTCACCATCTGCTGCACCTGCTTTTTATCCGCATGTCCGTTTCCGGTCACCGCAAGCTTTATCTGCATTGGTGTGTACTCATAAAGGGGTATTCCTTCCTGCTGCGCCGCCAGCATGGCCACGCCGCGCCCGGCGCCCACCTGTATGGCCGTAGTAGCGTTATGATAGAAAAACAGCTCCTCAAACACCGCACAGTCGGGCTTGTACAGCCGCAAAAGCTCTTTTGCGCCAGCATAGAGCATATCAAGCCTTTCCGGGAAGGGCGTTCCCGTCTTTGTTTCCACAACGCCGTAATCCAATGGGCGCACCTTGCGTCCGTCTGTCTCCAGCACGCCGTAGCCCAATATTGCGTAGCCCGGATCTATACCCAAAATAGTCAAAACCTGCCGCTCCGTTAAAGATACAATAAATTATTATATATTGTACCATGGGCGGCAGATTTTAACAACTTATTCCTCTGCTTCTTCCGCTCCTTCCGCGTCCTCTGTTCCTTCAATATAGAGGTTTATATCCTCCAGCGCATCAAACTCCATGCCCGCGGCAAGCTCGCCGTATGTTTCGCTCCCCGCGGGTATATTCAGCGGGCAAACCTCCGTCTTTTCAAAGCTCTGCCGGTCTGTTTCGAATACGGCCAGCCTGCCGTCTTGTACCCCGGTAAAATAGTGTTCCGGGCAGCAGTAGCCGAATTCCCGATAAAGCATCATTCTGCTGTCCTTCAGCTCATAATTGCAGCCGCCGTACTGCTGCATAAGCCCCTCCGCCTCTCGCGCTGTCGCCGTTACGCCCTCATCACGTTCTATTATGTGACCGCATCCGAATACATTCACCGTAGTGACAGCGAACCTTTCCTCCGCGGCAACAGGCGCATTCTCCTGTTCCTCGGGTTCCTTCACCGTAATGCTCTCCGGCTGCTGCGATTCGCTTATTCTCCCCGCGAACCAGCCCATGCCAAGGCCCATTGAAAGTATTATCAAACCCAGCGCTGCGGCTGTATAATACCCCTTCCGGTTAAGATTCATATATATCACGCTCCTTTTTGCCTTATTATTTCCAAAGAAGCACAAAAAAACACGGGAGAGCGCTGTGCTCTCCCGCGTTTTTCTATTGGTATCGTATCAATCTACATTCTGGCGCTTCTCGGCCTTTTTCTCAAGCTCCTTAAGCTTTGCCACAGGATCCTTTACCTTCGCAAGGAATATCATAGCGGCAATTATGTAAGGCTTAAAGGACGCTTCCTTATAAAGAGGATCGCGATAACGGTCGAATACGGAGGCGGCCACCTCGCCGTGCTCGCAGGAAACATCCGTAATGTCTGCGGGCAGGCAATGCAGATACAGAGCCTTGCCATCCTTGGTCATGGACATCATTTCTTCGGTGCACTCCCAGTCCTTATGCTCGGCATTCTGTGCCAGCAGTTTCTTCTCCAGAGCCTTTATGCCGTCCATATCGCCCTTGCCGTAAAGGTCTGTGCGCTCTTCCATGGCCTTGAAGGGAGCCCAGCTCTTGGGATATACCACATCGGCGTCCTTGAAGGCCTCCTTCATATCGTTGGTGATCTCGAACTTGCTGCCCGCCTTTTCGGCGTTCTTCCTGGCAACTTCCACTACCTCGTCCATTACTTCATAGCCCTCGGGATATGCAAGGGTCACATCCATGCCAAGACGGGTGAAAAGGCCGATCGCGCCCTGAGGAACGGACAGGGGCTTGCCGTAGCTGGGAGAATATGCCCAGGTCATAGCCAGCTTCTTGCCCTTCAGGTTCTCAATGCCGCCCAGCTCATGAATGACATGGAGGCTGTCCGCAAGTATCTGGGTGGGATGGTCTATGTCGCACTGGAGGTTTACAAGAGTGGGCTTCTGCTCAAGTACGCCATCGTCGTGGCCCTGGGTCACGGCGTCAACAACGTTATGCATATAGGTGTTGCCCTTGCCAATGTACATATCATCGCGGATACCGATAACGTCGGCCATAAAGGAGATCATGTTTGCGGTCTCGCGGACGGTCTCGCCGTGAG
>CALCEX010000137.1 GCA_937900325.1 uncultured Clostridia bacterium
AAAACGATGATGACGTCCTCATCGCTTTCACTAAGCTCGTCTGTCTGGTCCACCTTTAAAGCCCTGGCGGTCTTGAACTTATAATAGAGTCCCAATAGCTGTATGGTGATAAGCGGCGTCATTGCGACCATGGCTACCACGCCAAAGGCGTCTTGAGCCACATTGCCGCCGACTGATATGCAAAGCCCCATGGCGAGGGGCAGCAGGAACGTGGCTGTCATAGGCCCGGAGGCTACCCCGCCGGAGTCAAAGGCTATGGCGGTGAACACCGGGGGCACGAAGAAACTGAGCAGCAGAGCAATGCCGTAGCCCGGCCCCAGCAGCCACATTATGGGCAGCCCGGTAAGCACCCTCAGCATGGAAAGCCCTACGGATATGGCCACGCCTATGGAGAGACTGAGGCTCATGGCCTTCTGGGGGATGGCTCCCTCTGTCATTTCGGCTACCTGGCGGTTCAAAACGTGGACGGCAGGCTCCGCAGCAACTATGAAGTAACCCAGCAGCATACCTATGGGCACGATTATCCAATTGCAGGAGAGCTTGCCTATAAGCTCGCCCAGCATATTCCCGATGGGCATAAAGCCGACGTTGGCTCCTGTAAGGAAGAATACCAGACCAAGGTAGGTATATGCAAGACCTATGCAGATCCTTATTATCTCACTAAGGCCGAGGCGGCAGCGGGGTATCTGAAAAATGGCAAATATGCAGACTATGGGCAGGAAGGCCTCGGCAACCTCCTTAAAGTAGCCGGGGAAGGCGTCGGCAAAGAGCTGCCATAGCTCAAGAGAGTTAGTTATGTCCGGCACTACCACGGGAGAATACGCGCCGCCCTCCGAGCTGAACAGCAGACCCAGCACCAATACGGCGATGATGGGTCCCACGGAGCTGAGCGCTACCAGGCCGAAGCTGTCCTCGCCTGCATGGCTGTCGCTTCGGACAGAGGCAACGCCCACGCCCAGCGCCATTATAAACGGCACTGTCATGGGCCCGGTGGTGACTCCGCCGGAATCGAAGGCGGTGGAAAGAAAGTCCTTCGGGACGAACACCGCAAGTGCGAATACCGCCATATAAAGCCCTATAAGGAGAAAATTCAGCGGCAGCCGGAAAAATATACGCAGCATCGCCAGCACCAAGAATATGCCCACGCCTATGGCCACCGACCATATTATTGCCCGGTTGGGAATATTAGGCACCTGCTGGGCAAGCACCCTGAGGTCGGGCTCTGATACCGTGATGAATATGCCTACCGCGAGGCTGACTACGATTATCAGTATAAGCTTTTTTGAATGCGAAACGACTGCGCCTATGTGTTCGCCGATCCTGGACATCGCCATATCCGCGCCAAGCGAGAACAGTCCCATGCCGATTATAAGAAGACAAGCGCCTACTATGAAGGCCAGCATAACGCTGCTGGGTACGGGAACGACCACAAAGCACAACAGAAATATAACGGCAGTGACCGGCAGCACGGATCTGAGCGATTCGCTCAGCTTTTCGGGGAGGATGGTTTTAAATATGTTTTTCACAGGGGGGAGAAACACATCCCTTCTCAATTTTTTCCATATGTGAAGAAAAAGTATTACCATTCACATGATAATTGTAGCTTATATGCATTCCCAGCACAAGCCAAAAACATAAAAGTTCACCTTATATTTTTCTTATAACAGCGAATTTGACGGTCAATTAACGCGATGAGGAAACAACATCCAGCTGAACTCCGGAATAAAAGCATGGGCGCGGCGCAGACTACATGATAAAAAGATATGTTGCAGAGGTATTGTTTATATGAACGGCATTTCACAAAGAGCGATACTGCCCCAAAGCGATCTGCTGCCCAAAGAAGGCACGAGAGGGGCGGAGGTACGTTACAGGGAGTATGTGCCAAAGGAACACCTGAGCAGGGAGGAGGGAGCTGATGGCCAGTGAAAAGAAAACGCCGGAGCAGGCAAGGTATCAGAAGCTGGTAAAGGAGCGTATGCCAAAAAGCCGGACGCTTTCTCAGTGCATCAGGGCGTTTGTATCCGGCGGCATGATATGCTGCGTAGGGCAGCTCATGCGCAGCTGGGCGCAGCAGGGCATGGGGCTGGACGAAAAGGGAACGGCGGCTTTCACTGCAATAGTGATGGTATTCCTTGGGGCAACGCTTACGGGCATAGGCGTGTATGACAAGATAGGCGAGTGGTCCGGGGCAGGCTCCATAGTGCCTATAACCGGCTTCGCCAATTCCGTTGTTTCACCCGC
>CALCEX010000138.1 GCA_937900325.1 uncultured Clostridia bacterium
AACAGATGCAGGCATCCCCGATGTTGAAAATGTAATGGCACTCTCGGCGCTGTTTGATATTTCTATTGACGAATTGCTTTCCAATGAAAAGGGGGCAAAAAAGCCGGCGGATTATCTGTTTGAAAGCATCACCGAGTATGATATTGACGAGCCGAAACGATTTGATATGAAGTTTGGCGGGGCAAAACAATTTGTATTGTCGGGCAGTAAGAGTGAGAAGATCCGCATCCGTCTGGCATCCAATACGCTCTCCACGCTCCAGAATGATTTTAAGGTCAAAATTGACGACATCAGAAAGAGAATCGATGTCGATGTAAACCGCCGAAACGGTGTATCTGAGGCAAAAGCAAAGGAAGACGTCAGCATCTTTGTCCAAATCCCTTCTCCTTATATCTGGAAGATCGAATGCGCTGTCAACGCGGATACCGTAGAGATACGTTCTCTGGAATGCGACAGCATAGAGCTTGACGTAAAGACGCCGCATATTGCTTTGGAGGATGTTTCCGGCACGGTAGAGATCAATTGCAATCTTGATATGGAAGTGGTATGCCGTCCCTTAAACGGTGAGGTGGACATTAACCAGGTATCCGCAACCTCAAAAATTTATATCCCGGAGAATGCCGCATTTACAGCCGTTACAAAGGGTATCGGAACAAGCATATCCTATGAGAAAGAAGGACGGACGGCAGGCGGAACGCTTTGACACGCCCGGCGCAGAAAATATCATTGAGCTGAACGGCATTAAGAGTGAGCTTGTCATCTGCACAGGCAAAGACAAATAATTGAGAAAGGAAATCGGAGCAATGAGCAATTTAGATAAGATCCAGAAAGGAATGCGGGTACTGCAAACACTCTCAAAAATCATTCTGATATTCGCGATCGTGGGACTGGCTATGACATCGGTCGGGGCGGCCCTTCTGGCGTCTGATGTGTTAAGTCCGGAAAACCGGCTTCTTCATTTCCTGCTCACTGCGGCTGAAATAACCAGGGGACAGCTTATAGGAACCTTGCTTGCTGCGGCTGCCTCTTTGCTGTTCGGCGGCATTTTTACGGCATTTGTTTATCGCTACTTTACAGCGGAACTGAAGGAAGGGACCCCTTTTACAAACGCAGGCGCAGACAGAATAAAGCGGCTCGGGATCATGCAGACTGTATTGGCGGTAGTATCTGCAGCAATTACAGACGGCATCTACGAAAAAATCGATCTTTCGGATTGGAACCGATTTGACGGCGCGGGCAGCGTTACGCTGGGCATTTGCCTGATCTTGATTGCTGCGGTTGTCCGTTACGGCGCTGAGCTGGAGCATGGAAAACAGAACTGATTTCAAAGCAGAAGATTACTGATGTATATCTATAAAACAGAAAATTTAACGGTCAGCACAAAGTGGTTTTCGGATAAAGCAAATGCAAAGGACATTTCAATGCTGGATAAGCTGATAAACGAGAGAGCCTCTGAAGGCTGGGAGCTTGCGACATACGATTATATGGCGACAGCCATACAGATCAAAGGCGCGTTTGTCGTTACCTTCAGGAAGGAAAAGGCGTAACTGCAAGTTATATTACAGAAGAAAACCTACGGAGGCGGGAAGATGGATAAGTGCTGCGGCAAATGCGGCGGGGAAATGGTAACAGGCTATTTGATGGCGGGAACCTGGCCTGCCGAGTTTACTCCGCTGTGCGACGAAAAGAAGCTGAAACGCAGGCACTTAAAAGCGCTTTGCGATACCTGCGTTGAGTGCGGGAGCATTGAAAATATCCGTGCAGAAAAAGCCGAAGCGCTGAAATAAGCCCCGGCCTGCATCTTCGCGCCGCCTGTTTGCCGTCCGATCCTGTTTTGCGGATGCCGGTTTTGCAGTTTTCTTAAATTACTGTCTTAATCACGGAGCGCTCATTTTGAGCAGCTCGCGGGCAATATCAAACTTTAAAGAGGCGTATTCCTCGGTTGTGGGCACCTCCAGCATTACGAGCACAAGGCGCGCATCCTGATCTTCCACATCGCAGCGGAAGCCGGCGAACCAGGATATCTGGCGGCTCTTGTCGTTGCCTATTTCGGCAGTACCGGTCTTTGCGGCCACGGTGACGGAGGTCACCTTCAGGGAACGGCCGGTGCCGTTGAGATTGTGATCGACTACGTCCTTCAGATACGGAACGATGACATCCAGCGAATGCTGCTCTATTACGCCGCTCTTCCATACCCTGGGGCTGGCCTTGGAGACGTTATTGTATTTTATGCCCTCGGTCTCATACAGGGAATCCACTATATAGGGCTGCATTATATTGCCGTTGTTGGCAAAGGCGCAGAACATCGCAGCCATCTGCAAAGGGGTAGTCAATATCTCGCCCTGACCGTAGCCGCTGTCGGCAAGGAGCATGAGGGTAAGCTCTGTACCGTCGTTGTACAGCTGCGACTGGGCCACATTCAGGTCAAAGGGCATGACGTCGCCAAAGCCTATGCTTTTCATGTAGCTGATGTAGTTGTCCCATCCCATGAGCAGGGCGGCGTTGGCAAAATAAATGTTATCGGAGTGAACTATGGCGCTGCGCATATTGAGCGGGCTTAGACGGCCATACTTGACCTGTGTACGCTTTATTTTGCTGCCGAGCCAGGGGCCGTAGTCGGTAGGAAGCCAATAGTCATCCACGATTTCCCCGGTGAATACATAGTTTTCATCCAGTGTGCCGCTTTGCAGCGCCGCTACGGCGGTAAACGCCTTCAACACCGAGCCGGGCGGGTACAGGCCCTGAGTAAGGCGGTTGTAGAGGGGCTTGTTGGCCTTGCCCAGCAGCTCCGCATAGTCCGCGGAGCCTATGCCCTTGGCAAAGGCGTTCAGGTCATAGCCCGGCCAGGAGGACATAGCCTCTATTGCGCCGGTCCTGGGGTTCATGACTACTACCGCGCCCGCGGTGGTCTCGCCGAAAAGCACGCTGTCCAGAACGAAGTCTAGCCGCTTTTGCAGCTTGTAGTTGATCGTAAGCTGCAGGTCCAATCCGTCCTCGGCGGGCTTGGTGTACAGCGTGCGGCGGTTGGTGCCCTGAGAGGTGCAAATGTATATGCGGTAGCCGTCCTTGCCTCTGAGCTCTTTTTCGTATTTTGCCTCCAGGCCGTTGCGGCCAATATAAGAATCCGAGGTGTACAGGCCGTCCTCGGCGTCCCTTCCCTCGTTCAGCTCACTGAGCCTGGATTCCAGCTCTTCATCGCTGCCGGCGCTGATCATGCCCACATAGCCTAAGGTATGAGACAGCATATCCCCCTCGGGATATGAGCGCACAGAGCCGTAGTTGCCGTAATCTATGCCTATTCCCTCTATTTCGAGAAGCTGAGCTTCAAGGTATTCCGGAAATTCGCCCTGATAGAACTGCTTGAGAACGGCAACGCCGTCGTAGGCCTTGCCAAGCTTTTTGTCTATGGCCTCCCTTGTCATGCCGAGAAGGGCGGAGCATTTGTTGTAGAAGTAGTCGCGATTGGTATCGTTAAGCCTGTCCGGCATGGCATAGACGGATATCTTGCCCTCGGTAGTAGCCAATACCTGCCCGTCGGCAATTATCTCGCCCCGCTTTGCGCTTATGCGGGCCACGCGGACCGTATCGCCCCATTCCATCTCGGGGAATATGAGATCCGGCGACCACTCTATGCACCACCTGTTGCGGGACTTTATGGCTACCATGCGATGCTCGCCGGATACGTCTCCCAAAAGGGGCGAGGAATAAGTGGCGGTGAAGTTGACTATGGTGAATACCTCGCCCTCATCGACCTGAATATTTTCATATAGTACAGAGGTTATCTCCAGCGCATCGAATATATTCAGGTATTTGGCGATAAACTGATTTTTGCTTATGAGCCCTTCTGATTCGCGGTTGGGCTCAAGCTTGGCCAGAGCCGCATAGTCGGGCTTCTCATTGGGGTCTATGGGCTCGGAAAGGTCCGTGCCGGCAGTCTCGTCAGGCGTGAAGGTCACGGCGTCGTCCAGAAGGCCGTATGCTCCTTCATAGTCGCCCGCGGATATTCTGGATAAAAAATCAAGACACACCTGCTTGCCGCTTGAGCCGGTACAGCCCGGCAGCAGGCAAAGGCAGAGCGCCCATATAAGAATTATGCTTAATGTCCTTTTCAATACTGCTTCTCTTTCGCTCCCGTGTAGATGATAATAACAAAATTATAGCTTGGGGATAATCATATGTAAACGGCTGACAATAAAAGTTTACATAGGGGAATTTGACAGCATCGGGATGTACTGATAAAATAAACTGACCGCCATCAGTTGACAAAACCTTGAGGGTCCTTTTTAACTGACGGGCAAGTGAAAGGGAACGCCATGGTTCGAAGGAAAAAGAAAAATCCCATATCGGCGCTGCTCTCGGGGCGCGGGAAAGGCACGCAGCAGCGCAGGGCGAGAAGCGCGGGCCGAAGAAATCATGACTTCGGCTGGGCGAATATCGGCCTTATTGCCGCGGTACTGGCCGCAGGGGCCTTTTTCGCATGGGCGCTCATGTTCTCGGATGGACGGCTTACCGTATATTTGCAGGACGGCGGCCGCACTCACCAATACCTTACATGGAGGACCAACGCAGGCGAGTTTCTTACGGCGATAGGTGTGAAGCTGGGCGAGAACGACGCCCTGTCGGTAGCGAAGGAAGCAGAGCTTACCGACGGCGAAACCATAGAGATAACCCGGGCGTATCCAGTAGCGGTGCAGTCCGGCGGCAACACGGAGGTCATGTACCTGAGCTCCGGCACGGTGGGCGACGCACTGGACAAGGCGGGCGTTACCGTAAAATCTGGAGACGAGATATCAGAGCTCACATTCCGGGATCTGGAGCCCGGGATGAAGATAAGCCATACCTCGGTGGACATTACATACAAGGTATCCTACAAGACGCTTGACTATGACGAGATAATCAAAAAGGACGACGGGGAATACGAGAGCTTCAAAAAGGTCGAGGTCGAGGGTAAGGACGGCAAAAAGCAGATAACCCAACGCATAACCGTAAAGGACGGCGTTGAGGTATCCCGCGAGGTAGTGGACCAGATAATAACCGAAAAGGCCGTGGACGAGATAATCCGCGTCGGTACAAAAATACGCTACCAGACCAACTTCAAGGGAGAGACAAGACGCTGGAAGGAAGCCCCGAAGGACGGCGTGAACGGCTGGAAGAGCATGAAGGTGGACAAAATAACCGCCTATTGCACAGGCACCCGCACGGCTACCGGCACGACGCCCAAGCTCGGCACCATAGCCGTGAACACATACTACTTCAAATATGGCACCCAGATATACGTGAAGGGCTACGGCTACGGCACCGCAAGGGATACCGGCGCGTTCAGAAAATATACCAACTCCTCCGGCAAGCCGATGAATCAGCTGGACCTCTGGTTCAACTCGGAGGCGGAGGCAAGGCGCTGGGGAACAAAATACAACGTGACTATCTGGTATAAATAATGAGCACAGCTTCAATAAAACGCGAACTTGAAAAATACGGCCTCACGCCCAACAGGGCGCTGGGGCAAAATTTTTTGGCCAGCGACGCCGCGGCGGCGGATATTGCCGGGGCCGCCTGCGAAAACGGCTGTCCCGTAATAGAGATAGGCCCTGGCATGGGGGCGCTGACTGTCGAGCTGACAAAGCGCGCTCCGATGGTAGCGGCAATAGAGATAGACAGGCGCATGGCGGAGATAATAGCGGACAGGCTGCCCGAGGTGCGGCTTATCAACGCGGACGCGCTGAAGGCGGATATACCGGGGCTTATAGCGGCCCTCGGCGGCAGGGCAAATATAGCGGCAAACCTGCCGTATTACATAACCACGCCGCTTTGCATGAGGTTTTTATCCATAGGCGCGGACGGCGGCATACCGGCCATGACGCTGATGATGCAGAAGGAAGCGGCGGAACGGTTCACGGCAAGGCCGGGGGACCGCGTATACGGGCCGCTGACGGTGCTTGCGGGGTATTATTATGAGGTCGCAAGGCTGATGGAGCTGTCCCAGGATATGTATTATCCGCAGCCTGATGTGGACTCGGTAGTGCTGAAGCTTACGGCGAGGGGCGCGGAAAAGCTTTCTGAGCTGGAGTGGCTGCTGAACAGTGCGTTTGCAATGCGCAGAAAGACGCTTTCAAACAACCTCAGGGCTGCGGGGATGCCGGACGAACGGCTGAGATCGCTGCTTGAAGCCTGCGGAATAGAGGGGAATATACGGGCAGAAAAGCTTACGGTGGAACAATTTGCAAATATTGCGCGGGAAATAGAGGCGCGCGGGAAATAACGGCAAAATCCTATAAAAAAGCGCGGGTGCCGAAAAAACGGTATTCAGTTGCTTTTTTGGCAAACTAACAAAGCCTTCGGGTCAATGACCCGAAGGCTTTGCAATACCGCGCACCCGAATCTCGACGTTACGTCCCATGGGCGTTTTCGCCATCAGGTTGCTACTCCCGGGCATACCCGCGGCACACCTGCGCTTCCGCTTAATGCTGCTGCCTTCCGGCCCTGACATGGTTCACAGTGGCAAGTTGCACGGGACCCGGGGATCGACGCCCCACGATGGCGGCGGCCCCACAGGGGTAAGCCTCAAAACGGGGATTCAGCCCTGCTTTAGCGGATTGCAGGTATAGGGCGCCGCTATCTCCCCGCTTAGCGCGGCAAGGTTATTTTAACAAGATGGGGGTGAATAGTCAATAAAATGCATAAAAAAATTGCTTTGGAAGGGGATCCAAAGCAATTGTCGGTTTGTTATTGGTCTTGAAAGGGTTTCTCTCACTTGCAAGCTTATTATAACCCGCGGGGAGGCGGAAATCATCACAAAAGTATTACAATCCGCTGAAATGTTGATTAAGTTTTAAATAAATATTTGTTTTATGGGCCGTTTGAGGTATAATCATGCCGTCGGGCGACCCGAACTTCACACAGGAAAGGAGAAGGTAAAATGAAAAAGACGATAAGGATAGAAGGAATGATGTGCGGCCACTGCTCAGGCAGGGTAAAGAAGGCGCTGGAGGCCGTGGAGGGGGTTGAAGCCGCAGAGGTGAGCCACGAGACGGGCATGGCAGAGGTGACGCTCAGCGGCGATGTATCAGACGGGGCGCTGACCAAGGCCGTCACCGATGCGGGCTACAAGGTAACGGGAATAGAGTAGCGCCTGCACTTTTGGCGCATGAAATATGCCCCGAAGCTGTCCTTTACAGCGAAGAATGGCGGGGTGTATAATGAACACGATGGAAAAACAGGCAAGGGACAAAAAGAGGGGACGCTGCGGCGCCTTCTTTTATTTTTGTCTGTACCAGGCGTCATCGCGATGAAAAAAATACGGC
>CALCEX010000139.1 GCA_937900325.1 uncultured Clostridia bacterium
CGTTCTTTGCAAGGAGCATTGCGTCCGCGCCTATCTCGGCGGCCTTGAGGGCGGCTGCGGTATCGGTAGAGAAGAAGGGCAGGCCGCTGCCTCCCGCGAATATGACTACCTTGCCTTCATCAAGAGCGGCGTGTGCTGCCCGCGAGGAATAGCTGTCCGCTATCCGCGGCATATCCACCGAGGACATCACCACGGCGGGAACCCCCAGCTTCAGCAGGCAATCCTGCACGGCGAGTGAGTTTATAACGGTCGCCAGCATACCCATCTGATCCGCCCTGTTGCGGTCCATATCGCCAGAACTGCGGCCGCGCCATATATTACCGCCGCCGATGGTTATGCCTATCTCCGCTCCAAGCTCATGAAGCCGCGCCACCTGTCCTGCAATAGCCTCCGCCCTGTCAAAATCCACAGCCTGCGCGCCGCCCATGGCCTCGCCGGAAAGCTTAAGCGATATTCTCTTGTATTTCAGCATTTTTTCTGCTCCTTAGTACTATTATTACAGTCTGAACCGACTTTCACCGGATACATTATATAACAAAAAAGGAACACCGAAAAGGCGTTCCTTTTAAAATCAGGTCTTACTTCTTCATCTGGCCCATAACTTCCTCAGCGAAGTTATCCTGGCGCTTCTGGAGGCCTTCGCCCATCTCAAAGCGGACAAACGCTACCAGTTCCACATCGCCATGCTCCTTGAGCATCTGATCAATGCTCTGATCGGGATTCTTGACGAAGGGCTGCTCAAGCAGGCAGACTTCCTTGTAGTACTTGGCAATACGGCCTTCCACCATCTTCTCGATGATGTTTACTGGCTTGGGCTTGGGGTCGTTCAGGGCCTGGGCGCGCAGTATCTCGCGCTCCTTGTCCAGATCGGCAGGATCCACTTCGCCGCGATGAAGTACGCCGGGCTTTGCAGCGGCAATGTGCATCGCCACATCATGTACGGCGGGCCTTGCCTTCTCGGCATCTTCCGTATTGGCGGCTACGATAACGCCGATCTTGCCGCCCAGATGGATGTAGGTATCTACCAGCTGACCCTCCATGCGGGCAAAGCGGCGAATGGTTATTTTCTCGCCTATCTTAGCGAC
>CALCEX010000140.1 GCA_937900325.1 uncultured Clostridia bacterium
GGAAGGCATGACGGACTGATGTACTATACCCTGGGGCAGCGCCGCGGCCTCGGTATAGGCGGCCAGAAGGAGGGCAGCGGAGAAAGCTGGTTTGTTATAGGCAAGGATCTTGAGAAGAATCTGCTCATAGTTCAGCAGGGAGAACACGAGGAGCTGTTTTCTCTGGGTCTTGAGGCGAATAAAGTAAGCTTCATAGAAGGCGACCCGCCGGCGCGGGAATTTGAGTGTACGGCAAAGTTCCGCTACCGCCAGAGCGACCAGAGGGTAAAGGTCACGATGCACGGCGACGGCTGTACGGTGGACTTTGCTCAGCCTCAGCGGGCTGTTACTCCCGGACAGTGGGTGGTATTTTACGATGGTGAGGAATGTCTGGGCGGTGGACCGATAGACGCCACAAGGCCCATGAAGGAGGTAAAAATTGAATAAAAAAACAAGCAAAAAAACCAAGATGCTATTTGCGGCGGCCGCCGTGCTTATCGTGCTGGCTGCGTGCTTCCTGCTGCTCGGAGGCAGGCGGGACGACGTGGTGATAACCGAATATTCCGTCTCTGCCGATGGCGGCGAGATGACGCTGAAGGCGGGCGTTGCCGGCAGCGCCGGGTACCTTAGAAAGATAAAAGTCAGGTACGAGGATAATTCTGTGCTGGTGGATTTCTATTCCACCTTCGGCATAAACAACCCCATAGGGGCCAAGGATACCTTCGTGATACCTTTAAAGCCGGACAGCGAGAACATACTCTTTAACCGGGGGAACGACTATTATGCGGCCTTTGCAAAGGACGCGGACGGGCAATGGTACAGGTTTGCAAGATGATCAAAAAACAAAAGGCAGGAACGCATCCTGCCTTTAGCTTTGCCTTATTTAGCCCTTCAGTCCGCGGGACTGCCTCTCCATATCCTCCACTACTATGTCATATATTTCGCCGAGGGTGGAGCAGTATTCCAGCACCTTCCAGGGCTCGTTGGTGTGGAAGTGTATCTTTACGAGCGGGCCGCCGCCGACCGCCAGCAGGCAGTCGCCTTTTAGATTCTTTGTGAAGTAATCGCTGATGGCGTCCTCATCCAGATCCTCGCCGTCAATGAGAAGCTGTGTGTCATACCTGTACTCTAACATAAGCATCGATCATTCCTTTTCTTAAAATATTATTTTTTATCCTGCATAAGCAGCTTTTCAAATATGGGCTTAAGCGCCGCCTCGTCGCCGCTGGTATGAAACTCCACTTTTCCGGCGCCGCAAGGGTTTCTGAGCTTGTATCTGTCCAGTATCCGGCCCAGCTGGCGGACGGTGCCTACGCTGCCGTCTATTAAAGTACAGCTGCCCCTGAGATACCTTTTTGCGTTGCGGGCAAAGGCGCCCTTTATAAACGGATAATGCGTGCAGCCGAGCACTATGGCGTCTACCTCGGTGCCTCGGTATGGGGCAAGGTATTTGTCGAAAAGATCGTCGTAGGCGGCATCGTCGAATATGCCGGCCTCCACCCGCTCGACTATGCCGGGGCATGGTATGTTTATCACGCGGCTCGGATCCGGCATACGCGCCTGAAGCGCAAGGTATCTGTCAAGGCGTGTGGTGGCAAGGGTAGCCATCATGAATACCTTGCCGGTCCCGGGAAGGGCGCAGGCGGGCTTTATGGCGGGCTCCATGCTTATTATGGGAATGGAGTATTGATCCATTAGCTGACGAACCTTGGATACCGAAGCCGCGGTCGCGGTGTTGCAGGCGATAAGTATAGCCTTAACGTCCATGGACAGCAGCTTATCTATGCAGGCCATGGTTAGGGCAGTTATGTCGTCATCACTTTTATCCCCATAAGGGGCGTTCCCATTGTCGCCGTAGTATATGTAGTTTTCATTGGGAAGAAGACGAAGAGCCTCGCGCAGCACACTGGCGCCGCCGAGACCGGAGTCAAATACTCCCACAGGCCGTTCGGACATCGGGTGCCTCCGTAAAACAGATTAACATAATTATAACTCGTAATTCAAAAGTATGCAAATGTTCAGTAAAACAGGCAAAAAATCCGGCACTCAAAAAAATCTGACAAAAAAGTCAAACTTTTTTTATAAAAAGCGTTGACAAAGGGGGAAAGGTTTGCTAAGATATACA
>CALCEX010000141.1 GCA_937900325.1 uncultured Clostridia bacterium
TGCTCGATACCCCACAGCCAGCTTGCCGGCAGTGTGCTGGAAAGTACGCCGCTCTTTACGCCTGAGTGCTCATAGCCGCAAATATAGGTCAGCAGCAGCATGCCGCCCCAGGACTGGCCCAGCAGGTGGCATGTATCCAGCCCAAGATGCTTTCTCAATGCGATAAGCTCATTTACCCATGTCTCGGCCTTCCATAGATCCGGCCTTCCGTCGACATATGAGTTGCCGCAGCCTATCTGGTCATACATGACCAGCATGCGGCCGTCCTCCTCCGCCACTCTGTCCAGAACCTCGAAATAATTGTGAGTGGAGCCGGGACCTCCATGCATAAGTATCAGCGGCGCCTTATCTGTATGCTCGCCAACCGTTCTGTAATAAGTACGGTATCCCATAAATGGCATATAGCCTTCATTTATCTTCATGGCCTCAATCCTCATATTCTTTCAGCAAATAGGAAGTTGATCGTTTATCATTACATCCCCTGAGAGTATAGCTTTTTAGCGCAGCTTCTGTCAAGCCTTGCCAAAACCGCCCATATCGCGTTTTTGTTGGCTGTTTTTTCACATTAGGTTAAAAGCTGTATAAAATGGGCGTTATATGCTATAATAAATCGTTAAGACAACATCCTTTGAAAGGAACTTACTATGGGACTGCCGGCAAAACTTGTGCACTCTCAATTGAATTTTTTTAAGCCGCTGGTTGCCAGCTGTTCGCTGGAAACCATACGCCGGGGACAGGATAAGCTCGGCGAGCTTATGGAAGCCGTACATAAAAAAGATGTTAAGGTGCGCGATCACCCCTTCGACCGCTTCGAAGGCGCATGGGTCATACCGCAGGACGAGCGCCGTCAGGGAGTAATACTTTACCTGCACGGTGGCGGATATACCTGCGGCGATCTCGACTACGCCAAGGGCTTTGCTGCAACGCTTGCAGATGAAGAGGGTGTGCGCGTGTTCTGCGCCGCATACAGGCTTGCTCCCGAGCATCCCTTCCCCGCCGCGCTCGACGATGCGCTGGAGGCATATACATACCTCATAAGCAAGGGCTATGGCAGGGATCACATAATGCTCTGCGGCGAGAGCGCAGGCGGCGGCCTTTGCTACGCACTCTGCTTAAAGCTCAAGGAGCTTAAGATGGCCATGCCCTGCGGGATAATTGCCATTTCTCCCTGGACAGACCTCACAGGTTCCGGCGAAAGCTACGAAACGAACCGGGAAAACGACCCCTCTCTGACAGCTGAGATTCTTGAGTTTTATGCCCGTTGCTACGCAGCCGGCCGCGACAGGCTGGATCCGCTGCTGTCCCCTTTATTCGGCGACCTTACAGGTATGCCGCCCTCTCTCATTTTTGCAGGCGGCGATGAGATATTGCTGGACGACTCCCGCCGGCTCCACGGCAGGCTGCTGCAATGCGGCTGCAAGAGCAGCCTGCATATCGCTCCGGGACGCTGGCACGCCTATGTGCTGTACCAGCTTAAGGAAAATCAGGACGATTTTACCACAATAAACGAGTTTTTGAACAAACGCCTCTGCCCTGAGCGTAAACTCCGCTGGATGCGGCTGGACAACGCGGCAAAAATATACCCCGCCGCCCGGCGCAAGAA
>CALCEX010000142.1 GCA_937900325.1 uncultured Clostridia bacterium
ACGGCGGTCTTGCGCTTTGCATCCATGGGACCGTATATCTTAACCATATCGTGATCCTTTATGGCGTCCATAAAGTACTGGTTAAGCGCCGCCTCCTCGCGGGCAATGTTTTCCACGCCCTTATTCAGCACAAAGCCTACGCCTGCGCCCAACCCGGCTATTCCCATGGGGTTGCCGGTACCGGCTTCCCAGACGTCAGGCATAAAGAGGGGATGCTCCTCAAGATCCGAAAGGCTGCCTGTGCCGCCCCGCATAAAGGGCTCCGGTGTGATGGCAGGATCAAGATATACTCCGCCGGTGCCGGTGGGGCCAAGAAGGCTCTTATGGCCAGTAAAGCACAGCACGTCTATACCCATGGCAGGAACATCTATGGGTATTGCGCCGGCGCTCTGGGCGGAATCGACCACCATTATGACGTCGTCCTTTTTTGCCTTAACGGCGCGGCTTATGGCGGCGATATCCTGAATCGTACCGGTAACGTTGGAGCTGTGGGTGCTTACCGCCATCTTGGTGTTGGGCTTCACGGCCTTAGCAAAATCGTCAGGATCGCAATAGCCTTCGCTATCCGCCTTGACCACAGTCAGCTCTATCACTCCGGTCTTTTCAAAATAGCGAAGCGGACGCATCACGGAATTATGCTCCATGCTGGAGGTTATGACGTGGTCGCCCCTTTTCAGCATCGTATAGAACACGCAATTGAGCGATTCGGTTATGTTCTTTGTAAAGGCTATCTGCTGAGGCAGCTTGACGTTGAAAAGCCTGCAAAGGTTCTCCCTGGCGTTGAGCACTATCTGGCCCGCCTCCACGCTGCGGCTATGGCCGCTCCTGCCGGGGTTTGCGCCTACGTCGTTCAGATAGTACATCATTGCCTCGCCGGTCTCCTTTGGCTTGGGCCAGCTTGTGGCGCTGTTGTCAAAATAAATAACATTATCGCTGCTCATGATAAGTCCTTCCCTTCATTATGAAACAAATATTAAAGCATACCTGCGGGTAAAGTACAATTTCTCGCCTATTTTGATATTATACCATCAGTTGACAAGAGCACACAAGCCCCGCGCAATACAAAGCGGCCCACTTTCTCCCCTTCTGAAAACGCGCCGCCCGTTTTTTTATATTTTGTTCACGTTTTTTATTCCGTCATGCCCAGGTATTCGTAGCCCTCGTCCTCTATGGCTTTCTTAAACGCCGCCTCGTCAACGTGAGCGGTAAGCTCAACCACCGCAATACCTTTTTCATGGTCGGTTGCTGCCGATGCGACACCCGGTATGGCCTCGAGCGCCTTTTTTACCGCCGCTTCGCAATGGCCGCACATCATACCCTTTATTTTAAGCGTAACAGTATTTCCCCTGTTTTCCGCCTCCGTCTCATGGGCTGACTTGGCCGGCCTTGACTTGCGGTCATGTCTCGCATCCCGTATGTTCACAAGATTGAGTCTCAATGCGTTGGTAACAACGCAGAAGCTTGAAAGGCTCATTGCCGCAGCCGCAAGCATCGGATTAAGCGTTATGCCAAACGGTATCAGGACGCCCGCCGCCACGGGAATACCTATGGTATTATAGAAGAAAGCCCAGAACAGGTTTTCGTGTATATTGCGAAGCGTTGCCCGGCTCAGGCGTATTGCTCCCGCAACGTCCATAATGCTGCTCTTCATGAGCACCACGTCCGCCGCGTCTATGGCTACGTCGGTACCTGCCCCTATGG
>CALCEX010000143.1 GCA_937900325.1 uncultured Clostridia bacterium
CGGGCGCAGCATTGGCGGAGACAGGTTCGGCAATTATGAGGGTTTGCTGCCGGAGGCGGAGGGGCGGAGGTATACTGAATGCGATATAGATACCAAGGGCAGATCGTCACGCGGGGCAAAGCGCATCGTGTTTTCCAATGACGGCCTTATATACTATACCGGCGATCACTATAAGTCCTTTGAGCTTCTTTATGGGGAGGAGCAGCTATGGAGATAATAATACTTGACGGAAAACTGATGAAAGATTTTGAGTCTGCTCATGACTACCTGAGCAGAATGCTGAGGCTTCCCGAATACTACGGCCGCAATCTGGACGCGCTGTACGACTGCCTGGGCGGGATATTTACGTGCGATTCCATAATAATACTGTTCAACGGCGAGGAGATGAAGGCAAACCTCGGCATGTATGGGGATAAGCTTGTGAAAGTATTTGAAGACGCCACGGAGGAAGGCGGGTTCAGCTTTATATATAAAAACTGAAACAAATACCATAATTTGTCCTAATTGAGTACAATTATGTCATTGTTCCTGAAAATATTGCCTTCGGCGGCAGGAAGGCTCTATACTTAGCTAAAATACAAGTTGGTTTTTTCTGGAGGTGACCGTATGGCAAACGGGAAAGAGATACTTATATGTGACGACCAGCCCATGATACACGAAACGCTTGGCGTATACCTCGAGAATGAGGGCTTTACATACTGCTCCGCATATGACGGAGAGCAGGCGCTTAAAATGTTTGACAGCAAGAAGCCTGACCTTGTGATACTTGACCTTATGATGCCCAAAAAGAGCGGCACCGAGGTTTGCAGGGAAATACGCGCCAAAAGCCGCACGCCTATCATAATGCTCACCGCAAAGGGCGAGGAAATAGACCGCATAGTAGGGCTTGAGCTGGGGGCGGACGATTATATCGTAAAGCCGTTTTCCGCAAGAGAGGTGGTGGCGAGGATAAAGGCTGTACTCAGGCGATTCAATACCGATGAGGGAGCGCAGCCGCAGATCATACGCCGTCCCGGTCTCGAGATTAACATGGCAAATTATGACGTCCGCGTAAACGGCGAAAGAATACCCTTCACGCCAAAGGAGGTAGAGATACTGTACCTTCTTGCTTCTAATCCCGGGAGAGTATTCGACAGAGAGCATATTCTCTCAAAAGTATGGGGCTACGATTTCTTTGGCGATACACGCGCAGTGGATACCCAGATAAAGCGCATACGCCAGAAGCTGCCCGATGAAGAGATCCCCT
>CALCEX010000144.1 GCA_937900325.1 uncultured Clostridia bacterium
AAGTTTTTTGCTATGTAGTCCAGCACGCGCCGCGTTTCGTCAACGGAGCCGGGCAGCACAAGATGGCGTATTATCACGCCCTTATTGGCCATGCCGCCGTCCAGCTCCAGCAGTCCAACCTGACGGAACATTTCCCGTATCGCCGGCGCGGCATATTCGAAATAATTTTCCGCGCCGGAGTATTTCTTTGATATGGTTTCGCTTACATATTTAAGATCCGGCAGGTATATATCAACCAGCCCCTCCAGCATGCGCAGAGCTTCAAGCGTTTCGTAGCTGTTGGTGTTGTATACGACGGGTATGCTTAATCCCCTGCTTTTTGCCGCCCGTATGGCGTCCGCCAGCACAGGTACAAATGGCGCAGGTGATACGAGGTTCACATTATGGGCGCCCTTATCCCTGAGGCGCAGCATGAGTTCGGCTATTCCCTCCGCATCGTATATCCTTCCCACGCTGCCATTGCTGATATCGTGATTCTGGCAGAATACGCACTTAAGATTGCAGCCGCAGAAGAATATTGCGCCGGAACCGCGCTTGCCGCTGATGCACGGCTCCTCCCACATATGCAGCGCCGCTTTTGCCACATACGGAAAACAGGGCGCATTGCACGCGCCCCTTTTTATATTTCTGTCTATGCCGCATTTGCGCGGGCAAAGTACGCAGCCTTCCTGTATCACTGCCGCTCCTTCCGGTCTGTGGATTTCTTCTGCTCACCGGTTTCTTTTGATTCCTTGCGTTTTTTTATCTTGACATCCGGGAACTTCAGCTTTTTCTCTTTTTCTTCCGGCGGACAATTTTTCCACAAAAGATCCGCGGGAACGCAATATCTCGTAGTCTGCATCGTATACGCCGTCCGCATCGGGAGCCTTTTCGGCAGGCTTTTCCTTCCTGTCTCTGTCCTTTTCGCAGCGCGACTCTTTGGCAGGCCCCAGTTCTATGGCGTTGGAAACGTATTTCTTTACGGTAAAGGTAAAGATAGTGCCCTTGCCCAGCTCGCTTGCTACGGTTATTTTTTCATCGAGCTTTTCCATGATGTATTTGGCTATGGAAAGGCCGAGGCCGGTGCCGCCCTCTCCACGGGACTTATCCACCTTATAAAACCTTTCGAATATATGGGGCAGGTCTTTTTCCGGTATGCCGCAGCCGTTGTCCTGTACGCTGATTATAAGCCGCTCGCCCGAGCGGAGCTTTATCTTTATACTACCGCCTTCAGGCGTGTAGCGCATGGCGTTATCTATAAGTATTATCAGCACCTGCTCTATCCTGTCCGGATCGGTCATGCCGTCTACCGTGTGATCGCAGTCTACTTCGAGCGTTATGCCCTTGCTTTGCGCCGTGGAGGCATAGCCCATTGCCACATCGTTTATAAGTTCCTCAAGGTTTACTCTTGAAAGCTCCATATATTCGGTGCCTGACTGAAGCCTGCTCAGCGTAAGCATATCAGTAATAAGGCGTGACAGCCGCATCACCTCATGCAGCATTATCTTATAGTACCGCTGCTTGTCCTCCTCGCTCTTGACCATGCCGTCCGCAAGCGGCTCCAACAGACCCCGTACCGCCGTAAGAGGTGTGCGCAGCTCATGCGATATATTGGCGACGTATTCACGGCGCATACGCTCTGTACGCTCCACTTC
>CALCEX010000145.1 GCA_937900325.1 uncultured Clostridia bacterium
CCAGCTGCAATGTTATCTTTTTATGGCTTTTTTCGACAGGCGGCCGCCTCCGGCCCGCCGCAGGCAGAAAAAACGGGCGTAATGCTGCGCCCGTTTTGAAAGGAATTCCCGCGGTGAAGAACTTACTTCATCATATTGCCGTTCATGTTGTTCTCTGCATAGGTTATCATGCGTTTTACCATGTTGCCGCCTACGGAGCCGGCCTCCTTCGCGCTGATGTCGCCGTTGTAGCCCTGCTTGAGGTTTACGTTCAGGGAATTGGCGACCTCCATCTTGAAGCTGTCCAGAGACTGCTTTGCGTCGGGTACCGCTATCTTATTGCTGCGTGCCATTGTGTTTTTCACCTCCTTGCTCGCTTTGTGTGGTTATAATCTGCGCAGTTTTTATAAAAATATCATTGGAAATGTATTGCCGCTATTGAATTATCTGGAATGCGATGTTATCATGTATAATATATATAGGTATCCGGCGGGCTGTTTTCGCCGGAAATCTCGAAAAAGGGGTTGACTTTAAGGTGGCCGCGCGCTCTATAATTTTGGCAGGCAGGCAGGCAGGCAGGCAGGCAGGCAGGCAGGCAGGCAGGCAGGCAGGCATAGCTATGCTCTTTTAGCGACCCTTGAAATAATAAGTTTGTTTAATACCGTCATGGGATGACCATGGCGGTATTTTTTGTTATTTTTCACTGAAGCATTCAAGAAAGAAAAAGGGGGACGCAAATGAAAAAACTTATTGCAGCCATGCTGGCGCTTATAATGACGCTGGCGCTTGTGCCTACCGCGGCCTTTGCGGAGGAAGCGTTAAATACTGATGAAACTGCTCAAGAGGATACCGCAGTATTAGCTTCCGCCAACGCAAGAGGTATATTTACCAGCAATATTAAAATTGATGCATATAAGGGCAAGGGCTTCGACTTTATAGAAAAAAATAAGCTGGGCGTTGCTTTCGAATACAAGGGCTCTCAGGTTGGCAGCGGAAAGAGCAAGGTATATATTTTGAGGGATGGCAAGCTCACAGGCAAGGCTTCCGGCAATACGGCTAAAGCCGATCCCAGTATTATTATTAAGGACGGAATAGCCTATAAATTCAGCCATGCAGGCATCGGAGGTAACTACAACCGGCTGAAAGAAGTTTATTACCATTCCTCCAAGGAGCAGTGGTATTACAGTTATAGTTCAGGTCCGGATATTGTAGTTTCCGCCAAAGGCCAAATAAACTTCGCATATGACAAAACAGGCGATAACACCTATATTTTGAACTATGACGCAAACGAAGGCACAGGCGCTCCCGTAAGCGAAACGCAGAATAAAGGATCTCTGGCAAGCGCAACCTTCACTATCTCATCTGTTGCCCCTACCCGTGAAGGCTATAAATTCCTCGGCTGGGCGGACAGCAAAGACGCCGCTGCTGCAAACACAAACTACGCTGCGGGCAAAAAACTGACGCTGACTTATACGTCCGACGTTACCCAAAAGACCCTCTACGCCGTATGGGAGGCTAAAGAGAACATCACCCTCGCTTATGACGCCAACGGCGGCACAGGCGCGCCAAATTCTGAAACACAGCAGGTAGAAAAGGGCCAGAGCGCTGCCTTTACGGTAAGCGCTGCGGAACCCACCTGGGAGAACCATACTTTTAAGGGCTGGAGCACCAGTAATAATGCTACGACCGCAGAGTATACCGGCGGCAATAGCATAACAATAAGCCAGAACACTACCCTCTACGCCGTATGGGAAGAAAATACCACTCCCCCCACAGACAAGCCCAACGGGCCCAAACCCGAATACACTTCCAAGCCGTTCATTGAGCTGACC
>CALCEX010000146.1 GCA_937900325.1 uncultured Clostridia bacterium
CCGTGCTGATGGGCGTCGCCGAGCGCTACAAGAATAAGGGCAATCATATAATAACCACAAATATCGAGCACCATGCCATACTGCATACCTGCGAATACCTTGAAAAGCACGGCTGCGAGGTTACCTACCTTCCCGTGGATGAAAACGGCATGATAACGGCGGAACAGGTAAGAAACGCCATCCGGGACAATACCGTGCTGGTATCCGTAATGTTTGCAAACAATGAAGTGGGGACCATAATGCCTATTGCCGAAATAGGCAGGGTGTGCAGGGAAAAGGGAGTGTTCTTCCACACGGATGCAGTGCAGGCGGTAGGCCATGTGCCAATAGACGTAAAGGCCATGAATATAGACATGCTGTCGCTCTCCGCCCATAAGTTCCATGGACCGAAGGGTGTGGGCGCGCTGTATGTCCGCCGGGGCATACGCCTTCCTTCCTATATAATGGGCGGCGCGCAGGAGCGTGGCCGCAGGGCCGGCACCGAAAATACTGCCGGTATTGTTGGCCTTGGCGCGGCGATAGAGCTTGCGTGCAGCCATATGGAAGAAAATGCCAGCCGCATGACCGCGCTGAGGAACAGGCTCATGGAAGGCATAGAACGTGAAATACCCTATGTAAAGCTTAACGGCCACCGCACAGAGCGCCTTCCCAACAATGTGAATTACAGCATAAAGTTCATAGAGGGAGAGTCGATACTGCTGATGCTGGATATGAACGGCATAGCCGCATCGTCAGGCTCCGCCTGTACCTCCGGATCGCTTGATCCCTCTCATGTGCTGCTTGCTCTGGGGCTGCCGCACGAGATAGCCCATGGCTCCGTGAGGCTTACCCTGGGCGACGACACTACCGAGGAAGATGTGGATTACGTAATAGAGGTATTGAAAAAGACCGCAGAACGGCTTCGCGCCATGTCCCCGCTGTACAAGGGATAAAATAACAAGATAAAAGGAGAACAGCCATATGTATACCGAAAAAGTACTCGATCACTTCAGCCACCCCCGCAACATGGGCGAGCTTAAGGACGCAAACGGAATAGGCATGGTAGGCAACGCCAAGTGCGGAGACATCATGCAGATGTTCCTTAAAATAAACGACGACGGCATAATTGAGGACGTGGGCTTTAAGACCTTCGGCTGCGGCGCCGCCATAGCCACCAGCTCCATGGCTACGGAGATGATAAAGGGCAAAAGCATAAACGACGCGCTGAAGCTTTCCAATGCCGCGGTAGTTGAGGCGCTGGAGGGGCTGCCGCCGCAGAAGATACACTGCTCCGTCCTGGCAGAGGAAGCCGTAAAGGCCGCCCTGGAGGATTACTATAAGCGTAAGGGCATTGAAATGCCCGAGGAACTCAAGAAAAAGGCGGAGCACAAGGACGTACACGAGGTCCAGAAATAAAGTCTGGCAGCGAATACATAACTTAACATATTTGCCTCGCTTCTTTGTGGGAAGAATAAGCCCGAAAGGAGTGAGGCATTTTTATGAAGACCGTATCGTTTATGGCGGGAATGGCAGCCGGCATGGTAATGGTGGGCGCGGCGCTGTCCGCAGCGTATCCCGACGTACCCAAGAGAATGGGCAGGGACGCCAAAAAGATGATCCGCTGCGGCAGGCGCATGATGAACGGCGTGCTCAAATAAGGCCGCAGGCCGGCGAAAAGATGACCCATTTGCAAATAATGGGTCATTTTTTGTGTAATGTCTCTTTGCCGGTTTACAAAAATATGGTAAAAAGGGTATAATTTAGGTGAACGGAGGGTTCAAGATTATGGGAGACCAGACAAACGAAACCGTACACTTCAAGATCCAAAAGGAGCGAACCAAGGCCGGTGATGTGCTCATGCGGGTATATGAGGCCATGTCGGAGCGGGGTTACGATCCCGTCAATCAGATAGTCGGCTATCTGATCTCCGGAGATCCTACATACATCACCAGCTATAACAACGCCAGGAATCTTATACGCATGTTGGAGCGGGACGAGCTTTTAGAGGAGCTGGTAAAGTACTATGTGGAGTCCCACAGCTTAGCGGAGGACGAACAGGCGGAGTGAATACGCCGCGATTTTTTCGCAGCCCTTTTAAAAAAATAAGGAATCAAACTGATACTATGATGAGAGTGCTTGCCCTTGACATAGGGGATAAACGCATAGGAGTGGCGGTGAGCGACCCGCTGGGCATTACCGCCCAGGGCCTTGAGACCTACACCCGGACAGGCGATCTGGATAAGGACACCGATTACCTTATAGCCCTTGCAAACAAATACAGGCCGGTGCGGCTGCTTTTCGGTATGCCCCGCAATATGGATGGCAGCTACGGCTTCGCAAGCGAAAAGGTGAAGGAGTTTGCCGCCGCAATGTGCGCAAAATGGGACGGAGAGCATACCTTCTATGACGAGCGGCTTACTACCGTTCAGGCGGAAAGGGTGCTGTGCGAGGCCGAAATGGATTGGCGCAAGCGGCGCAAGGTGATAGACAAGCTGGCGGCCGTAGTAACTCTGGAGGGCTACCTTGCTACCAACCCAAAGCTTTGACAGGGAGATGAAAAGATGAAAGACGGGAATATTATAGACCGGATAGGCGAAGACGTAGTGCTGCTGGATGAGGACGGCAGGGAGAACGCCTTCGAGCACATACTTACCTTCATGTACGAGGGCAATAAATATGTAGCGCTTTCGCCCATCGCGGATGAGGAGAGCGCTATGGACGCCGATGAGGCGGAGGTGGCGCTGTTCAGGATAATCAGCGAAAACGGAGAGGATGCCTATGTCAGCATAGACAACGAAGTGCTGCTGGACGAAGTGTTCGCCGAGTTTCTGGACCTTATGGACGAGATAAACGAGGAAGAGGAAGAAGAAAAGGAATAATAGCCTTATCTGCAAAAAAGCCGTAAAGCTGCGGCTTTTTTTATTTTTACTGTTGCATGCGGGGCGGATCTCGTGGTATACTCGTGTTCGTATGGATATGCGAATGGAACGCATATATCACACACCCGGATGGACCGGCGGTTCGTGCCTGCGACATGGGTTGCCCGCACGGGAAGAAGTCCGGGGAGGAGTAAATAACGAGGAGGATCATAAAATGTCAGTTATTTCCATGAAACAGCTTCTTGAAGCAGGCGTACACTTCGGTCATCAGACCCGCCGCTGGAACCCCAAGATGAAGGAATACATCTTCACCGAGCGCAACGGCATCTACATCATCGACCTTCAGAAGACCGTTAAGAAGGCTGAGGAAGCCTACAATTTCGTCCGCAGCGTTGCTGAGGCGGGCGACAGCGTGCTGTTTGTCGGCACCAAGAAGCAGGCTCAGGAATTCATCGAGCAGGAAGCAAAGC
>CALCEX010000147.1 GCA_937900325.1 uncultured Clostridia bacterium
CACCACGGTATCCCGCCCCGGAGTGCGTTCATCGTTGAGTATACGGTAAACGTAGTTGCCGGTGCCGGTGCGCGCAGATATATTTCCCGGACGCAGCCCGTACTTATCCAGCAGGGCGTAAAGGCAGCCGCCCGGCGTTTCTTTTATGAGTTCGTCTTCGTATTTTTGAAAAAAAGATAATAAATCTGAAGTCTGGCTGAGGAAGAAAAGCAAATTGGAAGTACTTATGCTCAAGGGCTGTCCCTCCCTTCTTGTATCAGAATAAACCAGATGTGCGCCCACTGTCAACACAAAAGGCAGCGGGCGGTTTTTTCGCCTCCGTGTCGAAGAAAAACGCTGTTCTCCTATGGTATGATTTTACAAAACGTATCCATACTATAACCACACACCGTGTCCTATAAGGAGGAATGCAAAAAAATGAAAAGAACAGCCGCCGTGATGCTTCTCATAATATTGTTGGCTGCGGGCTGCGCCGATGCGGAGGCAGGGAAGCCCATATTTGAAATGACCCCGGCCGCTGTGACCGCTGCGCCCACGCCGGAGCCTACTCCCGCGCCAACACCGGAACCTACGCCGGAACCGACGCCGGAGCCCATACCATTTTCGAAATACGCGCCTACCGTAAATATGTCCTTTGAGGAGCTGATAGGGGACGATGGGGACAGGAGCCTGCCCAAGGGGTACCCAAAGGCGGGGACTTATAAGATAATAGTCGATATAGCGCATCAGGTGACGATGGTATACAAGGCGGACGAAAGCGGCGAATACCGGCCGGAGAGGTATATGCTCTGCTCGACCGGAATAAATGGACGCACGCCGAAGGGGACCTTCAAGATGGGGGCGTACAGGGTGCGCTTTTCGAAATTCGCCCGGGACGGAAGGTACGGGCAGTACTGGACGCAGATACGCAAGGCGATTTACTTTCACACCACGCTGTACACCGCAAAGGACGTGAACGCATACGAGGCGGCCTCCTTCAATAAGCTGGGCGTGGCGGATTCCCACGGCTGTGTGCGGCTTACGGTGCCGGATGCAAGGTGGATGTGGTATCATATCGCCCCCGGCACGGAGTGCGTGATACGGGAGGGGGACCCCGATGACGCAGAGACCGCCGCGATAAGGGCGGGGCTTACGATAGCCAAGGCGCCGGAGGAGCGCGTGGAGCTTTCGGCGGGGACTGCGCCGTATACCGACGATTGGCGCGTGGAGGATATACCCATAGAGGAAAGGTTCCGCCAGGGCAGCCAAAACTGAAATACCGCATATTGAGACACTCCGAGGCTGCCCGATAATATTAGGGCAGCCTTTTGAACTGTTGCAATTTTTGCCCGGTTTTTGTATGCTATAAGCATATCTGAAAGGACGTTGGTGCTTTATGACTAAAAGGGCTTATTACGAAAACGGCGCGCTGGAGTGCGAGGCTACGGTGCTGGAGTGCAGAGCCATGGAGAACGGCTTTGAGATACTTACCGATGTTACCTCTATTTTTCCGGAAAGCGGAGGACAGCTGTCAGATACGGGCTTTATTGGGAATTCCCGCGTGACCCACGCCCGCGAGGAGGGCAGCGAGGTATGGCATCTCTGCGATAAGGCCGTAGAAGCGGGTGCAAAGGTAAAGATAGTCGCCGATGCCGGGCCCCGCCTGGACCACACACAGCAGCACAGCGGGGAGCATATACTTTCCGGCCTGGCGAGCAGGCTGTTTGGGGCCAGGAACGTCGGCTTCCACATGGCGGAGGATTACGCCACCATAGACCTTGATACATCGCTCACCCATGAGCAGATAAAGGAGCTTCAGCGGGAAGCCAACCGTGCGTTGCAGCGCAATGTTCCCGTTACATACGAGACGGTTCAGGGTGAGGAGCTTGAGAATATCACGCTACGCAAGCAGGCCAAGGGCCTCAAGGGAGATATCCGCATAGTATATTTTGACGGGGGAGAGGTGGATTCCTGCACCTGCTGCGGAACTCATGTGGCCTTTTCCGGCGAGGTGGGATATATAAAGATAACCGCCCATGCAAAATACAAGGGAGGCACCCGCATATGGTTTGCCTGCGGTATGCGCGCCGTCGAAGATTCGCTGAACGATCAGGATATAGTGGATTCTCTCGCAGTGCGCTTCAGCGCAAAGCGGGAGGATGTGCTCAATGCGGTATTGCGCCAGGGGGATGAACTCACCGCCGCGAGGCATCAGCTCAGGGAGCGTACCGAGAGACTGAATGAATTCATCGCTTCGGAACTGCTCGGCAGGGCGGAGATAATAGGCGCCACAAAGCTTATAATAGACATGCAGAAGGGCAGCTCCATGAACGAGCTGAAGAACCTCGGCGATATACTCACCAAGGTCGAAAACGCGCTTGCGATGCTGTTTGGCGAGAACGGGGAGAACCTCATATATCAGCTTGCGCGGGGCAGGAACGTAAAGACCAGCATGAGGGAGCTTATAAAGGCGGTGAACGCAGCCACGGGCGGCAAGGGCGGCGGAAGGGACGAGTACGCTCAGGGCAGCGCGAAGATAACCGGCGCAACGGACGCAGAGGGCAGCCTGGAGAGCCTCAGAGGCTATTGCCGGAGCATGCTGAAGGCGTAAAAAAGGCAGAAAAGGGCGGGATA
>CALCEX010000148.1 GCA_937900325.1 uncultured Clostridia bacterium
ATAGGCTCGCCCTTGGAGTTCAGATAGATGTTCTGTCCTTCGGGAATGCGGTCCCAACCTTGGATGTTGTTCACGACCGGCGGCTCCATGGCGGAGATCTTGGAGTGCATTTCGGTGAGGAACGCCAGGTACGGGGAGACTTTGGCGTCCATGTGCTCGGCCGCTTGGGCCACGAAGAAGTTCGGCGACGAGTATTCGGCGTTGTCGATCTTGTTGCCTTGCGTACCGGAGGCTTTGTTGGACCAGATGAAGTAGTCCGTTTGATGCAGGGCCAGCGAGTTGTCGTCGTCCGCGGATGCCGAGGAGTAGATGCCGGGCAGGTGGTCGCCGTAGAAGACCACGGTGACCGGCTTGTCAAGCTTGTCGAGCTCGTCGAGGAATCCGGCGGTCGCCTCATCCGTCAGAGACGCGCCCTTCTGATAGGTTTCGATGGATTCCCGCTCATCCTCGCCCAGAGGCTCGCCGTGGGCGCTGGCCTTGCCCTGCTTGGCCGTGCCGTAGCCTATCTCGGTATTCACTATTATGAGGGAAGGATGCACGGCGTCCGCCTTGGCCCTGTCAAGGGCGGCCTGTATGGCGTCCGTATCCTCGCCGGAGGCTACCTCCTGCACCTGCCAGCCGTAAGCCTCGAACCTCGCCTTAACGTCCTCGTTAAAGGTGGACTCTATGCGTCCTTCTATGGTTATATGGTTGCGGTCGTAAAGCAGTATCAGCTTGCCGAGGCCCATGGTGCCTGCCATGGAAGCGGCCTCGGAGGCAACGCCCTCCTGAAGGCAGCCGTCGCCGCAAAGGACATAGGTATAGTTATCGACCACCTTGTAGCCATCGCGGTTGAAGTGGGCGGCAAGCCGGCTTTCTGCCATTGCCATGCCTACCGCCATGGCAATGCCCTGGCCCAGAGGGCCGCTGGTGGCTTCAACGCCCCTGGTGTGGCGGTACTCAGGGTGGCCGGGGGTAAGGCTGCCCCACTGGCGGAAGTTTTTAAGATCCTCAATAGTCAACCCGTAGCCAAAGAGGTGCAGCAGTGAATACTCCAGCACGGAGGCGTGGCCTGCGCTGAGCACAAACCTGTCCCTGTTCTGCCACTGCGGGTTCCTTGGGTTATGCTTCATCTGCTTCCACAGCGTGTATGCCATGGGCGCAGCGTCGATAGCAAGGCCGGGATGGCCGCTTTTCGCCTTTTCAACGGCCTCCGCCGCCAGGAAGCGGATGCTTTTTACAGAAAGCTCATCGATCTTATTCATGTTGCGTTCCTTTCTTTATTTGCGAGTATTTTATCTGTTCAACAGCTGCTTTATTATCTCCGCAGGCTCCGTAACGCCGGATCTGTAAAGCTCCATAACGTCTTCGGAGCATATGGCGCACACCTCAAGGTTTATCACCGAAGTCTTGCCCGTTGCGGCAAGCTGCTCCGCAAGCTTCAGCATATCCTCTGCCGCCTCGTTCATGTTCACGCCTGCGCAGGCTCCCATGAGCCAGTGATCCTCTATCATCAGGGATACCAATTCCTCGGTGAGCTCCGCGCATATCACCTCGACAGAGTCGTTGCGGTCAGCCGTCCTGAGCGCCTCATAGGCCGCCACGGCAAGCTCCGCGTTTTCGGCATATATGGTATCCAAAAGGCCCACGGGTATCTCTTCCAGCGCTTTCTCCGTCCATTTTTCCGGCGTTCCCATGCCGGCGCCATGGAAATACGTGCCTTTATCCTGCAATTTCCCTTCGGCTGTCATTTCCTGCTGTATCATGTATCCGGCCCCGTTATCGCTCGCAAACAGAGACAGTGCGCGCACCGGAGAGCAGTGGGACGGATAGCTGTACAGCATTTCCCATGCAGCCGCCGCCACTGCGTCGCCATCAAAAGCAACGCCGGAGGTATTATCGGGTATTATGTGCGGCTTGTCCGTCAGTATTACCGCCGGGCCGGATATTTCCGGTATGTCGCCGGTTCGGGGCATATATATCAGCGATACGCCCTGCTTTGCCGCCTCCATGTTTTTCTGCTCCCGAGTGAGCTCCGGCTCCGGGGTAGCGTCGGAGCTGGTCGCCTGCACGTCATCGTCTATCGGTTCAGGGGTGGGCGCAGGCGTCTTTTCGGGTATCTCGGTCTGTTCAAAATTGCTGCCCGCGGCTTCTTCAATTATCTTCCGGAACTCCTCGCTGGCGTTCACCATGGCATAGCGCACATTTATCTTAGCTATGCTCTGGTTCATCTTATCGCTTATGGCAGGATTGGGGCTCATCTGCATCAGGCTCATGGCTACGAGCACCGAAAGCACCGCAACAGAGATTATGGCTATCCAGGTTCCCCTTTTCATTTTTCCGCCCCCTCCATGCTGTCGCTGTCATATACCGTGGCCCAGCCCTCCTTTATGCTCTTGCGCAGCATATAGCCCTCTGTTCCCCAGTAGTTGACCTTGGCCCATTTGCCGTCCTCGCCCAGTCCTTCCTCCAGCAGGGCTATCGTGCTGTGGCGCGCCACCTTGTATATCTTATCGGCTTTGGCGTTTGGCTCGGCATAAAGATACTTGGTACCGGCAACATAATAGCCGTTCGGTATGGACTGCATCACGCCCTTCTCATAGGTTATGAAGCAGCGGCGCACATAGCCCTCCCTTCCGTCCGCCGTTACCTTTACCCAGGGGTCGCCCTCCTGCAATACGGTAAGCTCAGTATCCCTGTCCAGCGTCTTTATGAGCTTGTCGTTGGTACCGTTGCCGGTACGCATCTGCGCCCCGTCCACAGTTATCCACGCCCTGCGGTCCTCAAGGGGCTCGTTGTCATATATATTGGTCTGAAAATCCCTGTACTCATCAAACGTCATATCCGTCTTGAGCGAGGAGGCCATACCGCTCTTCGCCTTGCCTGCCATCACCTTTACAGTCGTCCCGAAGGGAGCGTTGTAATATATCCACTTTGCGTCCTCCACATAAAGCCGCACGCAGCCGTGGGAGCCGTTTGTGCCAAGGTTTTTGAAAGCGGATTTTTTCAGCGTAGACGCATCCCTCGATGAGAACATTATGGAATGGAAATATATGCCGCCCACTATCTGCGTCCAGTATCTGGCATACTCATTATTGAAGGCCGCGAACTTTCCGAAGCGCTCCCTTCCGCCTATCTTCCATGTGCCGCTCGGCGTCGGCGATGCGGGCTCGTCACCCTTGGCCTGTGTTTTGCCGGTGGTGCAGGCAAAGCGGCGTACGATCCTCGTGTACTCGCCGTCGTCGTCCTTCTGGTATACCGTCACCACCTGATTGGCGGTGTCGAGCACTATATAATATTTGTCAGGGTCGTTATTCTGCAGCTCATCCCGGGCAAAGGCGGCGCCGGGCAGCAGCATAAGCGCGGCCATAGCTGTAAGCAGCGCGGTTTTGAATCTTTTGGAAAGCATAGATCCCTCCGATAGTATAGTCCAACATATTATATTATATTGTATTTATCCCTTTTCGCCAACAATCAATTTTGTTCGTCTTTTCCATACAAAAAGGTCACATTCCTGCCAATTGCATATCGCATCCTTATGTGGCATAATTGATCTGGTATTTTATTTATCCTCAGGGAGGCAATATATGGCTATATTCAACAAATTGGGCAGCATCGCGCGCAGCGTATCCGGCAGGACCGGAAATATGCTGGAGGTAAGCAAGCTCAATGCTCTGATACGCAGCAGCGAGGACGACATAGAGGAGCTGAAGCAGCAGTTAGGCGAGTACTTTTACGGCAAGTATGCCGCCGGCGTTATACTGGATGGCGACGCTACGGAAATATGTAAAAAGATCCAGGCAGCCTATACTGAGATAAAGGCCAACAAAGCCGAGATAAGCAGCATAAAGGCCGCGGCGAAAGAAGCGGAAAACGAAGCCGCCGAGGAAGCCGAGGCAAAGGCACAGATCAGGCTCCAGTCCAAGGAGCTGTACGGAGAATTCGTAAACGCCGCCCGCTCCGTTTCCGGCCCGGTCACCTTCTGCCCCATGTGCGGCGCGCCAGTAAAAGACGGCTCGCACTTCTGCGGCAGCTGCGGCACAAGGCTCAGCTAAGAAAAAAGAGCGGCTCGCCAGCCGCCCTTTTATTTGCCCTTTTACTTATCTTCGACCTCTACTATCTGAGCTTCGGGAGCGTTCTTCTTTACGCTCTCTATGCCGTTCATGCAGGAGGCTTTTGCCTTGTACCCCTCGGATACGGCTATTATCTCACCGTTTTTCGCCTTGAGGCGGAAACGGAACTCGCCGGCCTTGTCGGCGTATACTTCAAATTTGGGATGGTTGAGCTTCTCAAAACCTTCCACCGTCTGGTCCTCTATGCCGCCTTCACAGCACCTGCGCACGCTTTCTATGCCGCCGAGGCAGGCATCCTTGCTCTTATAGCTCTCGGATACGGCTATTACCTCTCCGTTTCCCGCCTTGAGGTTGAATGCAAAACCCGTCTTGGTGGTCTTTACCGTAAACTTGCCCATTTATAACTGCTTCCTTTCTGACAGCGCCGCATAGACGGCTTATTTACTATTTGTTTATAAAATAAGAATATATTATCCATACGGCCGTGTCAATATAAAGCGCCCGCAGCGCTTTATTATTTTAGGCGCGCCTCAAATTTTGGGGCGTTATTTAAGTTGCTTTAGGTTTGCCGCCGGTGTATAATTTAATGGAATGAAAATAGCCGGGAATCGGCATGAATTTCACTCTTATATATTTTTTATCTTACAGACCAAAACAATATAAACAAATAAGGAGATGCCTAATGAAGTACGGTCGTATTTACAATTTCTCTGCCGGTCCCTCCATTCTTCCCGAAGAAGTGCTGGAAAGCGTCCGCGATAACCTCATGAACTATGAAGGCTCCGGTATGTGCGTAATGGAGATGAGCCATCGCTCAAAGGTTTTCCAGAAGATAATCGACGAAGCCGAGCAGGATATCCGTGACCTGATGAACATTCCCGACAACTACAAGGTGCTGTTCATACAGGGCGGCGCTACGCTCCAGTTCGCCATGATCCCCATGAACCTGATGAAGAACGGCGTGGCCTGCTATGTTGAGACCGGCGCCTGGAGCAAGAAGGCCATCAACGAAGCGAAGAAGTACGGCGATGTGCATGTAGTAGCCTCCAGCAAGGACAGGAACTACTCCTACATTCCCGATTGCAGCGATCTGGATATTCCCGATAACGCCGATTACTTCTATATCTGCGAAAATGAGACCATCCACGGCGTTACCTGGCAGAATCTGCCCAATA
>CALCEX010000149.1 GCA_937900325.1 uncultured Clostridia bacterium
TGGAACATTTCGATTATATCACGGCCCTGAGGGGTAAGCATGAAGGCCTGCCCGAACGCCTTTGGCACGCAGGCAAGAAGGCCGCTTTCTTCCAGCTCGCCAACGGTGGTCTGAAGGTCAAAGTATGGAATAAGGTCGTGGGCAACGCTGAAATCCGCTATCTGGGAGCGGGTCAATTCGATATTGAGGCTCTTTATGAAATAAAGCACTATTAGCTTGTTGCGGTTGGTTTCGTCATAGAAATATCCGGAGCCCGGCATTCAAACATCTCCTTTATCAGTGCCATTAAGGCAAAAAATTTTTAAAGCATAAACGGCATATAGCCCAGAATATCTGTGTTTATTATACCATTAACTCCGCCCGATGCAAACATATAAAAGGGGGATTTAAAAATTATGCTTGCAAAGTTCAGAAAAATATGTATAATAATACTTGCTCACGGGGTTATAGCTCAGCTGGTCAGAGCGCTACGTTGACATCGTAGAGGTCGTTGGTTCGATCCCAACTAATCCCACCAATATCCTGCGTTGTGCGTCACGTTCCGGATATAAACCCACAGTTTAACATCGGGAATGCCCGTTGAGCAAGCATATGTCGCCTCGATTTTATCCCGGTAAGCAGAAGCCTGCCACAGCATACCCACCTGCCGAGAGGCGGGCGTTATAACGGGGCGAACGGCATCATGGGATATATTACAAAAGATGATGCGGAATTGTGTAATGGTAGCACCTACGACTCTGACTCGTATTGTCTAGGTTCGAATCCTAGTTCCGCAGCCAAGGGAAGCCCTCAAACCGGTCGGTTTGGGGGCTTTGATTTACAAAAAGCTTTTTATGGGGGAAGGACATGGAGGATGGCGAACGGACAAGGATAAGCGGCGGAAGATTTTTGCTGCTGCTGGCCCAGGGGACGATAATGGGAGCAGGCGCTGTGCTGCCCGGTATAAGCGGCGGGGTGCTGTGCGTAATATTCGGAATATACCAGCCCATGATGGAGACCCTGGCCCACCCTAAGAAAGGGCTGAAAAAGTACGGCAATATGATGCTGCCGGTAGCGCTGGGCTTTCTCGGCGGGTTTGTGCTGCTGGCCGGGGCGATAGCAAGGATAGCCTCATCCGAGCCCGCAATAGTCACCAGCCTTTTTGTAGGACTTATCATCGGAACATTCCCGCAGCTTTTCCGCGATGGAGCAAAGCGGGGCAGGGACAGGTCGTGCTATATAGCCCTTGCCGCAAGCACATTGCTGCTGTTGGGCTTCTTTATGCTGCTCAAGTATGGCACAGAGCTGCATATAACCCCTAACGCCGGTTGGTTCTTCTTCTGCGGCGCGCTGTGGGGTATAAGCACGGTCGCGCCGGGAATGACTTCATCGTCGGTGCTGATGCTGCTTGGGCTGTATTATCCCATGTCTGAAGGAATAGCCGCGCTGGACATGGGGGTAGTTATACCGTTCCTGCTGGGCATAGCGATAACTGTCATTGCGCTTGCGAGGGCAGTGAACGCCCTGTTCAACAGATACTACGGCATCGCTTATCACTGCATAATAGGATTTGTTATCGCCTCTACGATACCCATAATCCCCCTGTCGTTCAGGAGCGCGTCAGAGCTCATCTGGAGCGCCGCAGCGGCTGCGGCAGGCTGCGCTGCGGCATATCTTATTTCAAAGATGGATGGAGAAAGGGAGTAAGAAACAGCAGGGAGAGGTCAAGGGATCTCTCCTTTTTATATGCTGTTTATATGCCGTCCATTCCGCGGTGTACAATGGCAGAATAGTGTATTATAATATAATGTGGTGAGTAATATTTGGATATACCGTATATTGTAGCGGAGGAAAAATGAACAAGCAGTACGACGTAAGCGATATAAAAGTTATGGAGGGCCTTGAGGCGGTGCGTATGCGTCCCGGCATGTATATAGGAAGTACCGGTTCGCGCGGCCTTCATCATATGCTTTGGGAGATAGTGGATAACGCGGTGGACGAGGCGGCAAACGGATATGCGGACACGGTGCGCGTTACCCTTCATAAGGACAACTCCGTTACCGTTGAGGACAACGGAAGAGGTATCCCGGTAGGTATTCACGAAAAGCTTGGCGTATCCGGCGTAGAGGTGGTATTTACCCAGCTGCACGCAGGCGGTAAGTTCGATAATGAGTCCTATGGCTTTTCAGGGGGGCTTCACGGAGTTGGCGCCTCCGTTGTGAATGCGTTGAGCGAATATGTTGAAGTGGAGGTATGCACCGGCGGCAGGATGTATCGCCAGACCTTCAGAAGCTATGAGGGCCCGGATGGCAGGATAATATCCGGAAAGCCGATGGCACCCTTGGAAGAAGTGGGCCGTGTGCGCCGGCAGGGTACAAAAATAACCTTTCTGCCGGATAAGCGCGTATTCGAAACGCTGGAGATGAACTTCGGCATAATATCAAAGCGATTGCGCGAGCTTGCATACCTTAATAAGGGCGTTACCTTTATACTTATAGACGAACGGGAACGAGGCGGCAAAAAAGAGGCCGAATATCACTACGAGGGCGGCATTATAGATTTTGTGCGCTACATGAATGCGGATAAGACGCCCCTTTACGACGAGCCCATATATATTGCCGGCCGGAAGGACGACATTGCGGTAGAGATAGCTATACAGCACAACGACGGCTATACCGAAAGCCTGTTTTCATATGTGAACAATATACCCACCACGGAAGGCGGAACCCATGAAACTGGATTCAAGGCGGCCTTGACCAAGGTCATGAACGATTACTGCCGTAAGGCAGGCATACTCAAGGACAAGGATCCGTCGCTTTCGGGAGAGGACTTCCGCGAGGGCCTGACGGCGGTACTGTCCCTAAAGATGCACAGCGTGCAGTTCGAAGGGCAGACCAAGACAAAGCTGGGCAACACGGAAGCGCGGACAGCCGTAGAATATGTGATGACGGAGCACCTTGCGCCCTACCTCGATGACCTTAAAAATGCCGAAACGGCTAATAAAATAGCCGAAAAAGCGGCTAAAGCTGCAAGGGTACGCGAGGCTACCCGCAAGGCGAAAACCATGGCCCGGGAAAAAAGCAAGCTGGAAAACGCTCCTCTGGTCGGCAAGCTCTCCAGCTGCACGGGACGCAACGCAAAGATAAACGAGCTGTTTATCGTTGAGGGGGACTCGGCAGGCGGCAGCGCCAAGCAGGGCAGGGACAGGCGGTTTCAGGGTATATTACCGCTCAGGGGAAAACCACTGAATGTCGAAAAAAAGAGGCTGGATCAGGTAATAGCAAACGATGAGTTCCGCTCTATAATAACCGCTCTCGGCACAGGCATAGGCGAGGACTTTGATATTAGCAGCCTCAAGTACGACAAAATAATAATACTCTCAGATGCGGATCAGGACGGCGCGCACATAAGGGCCATACTGCTGACTTTCTTTTTCCGCTATATGAAGGAGCTTATAACCGACGGCCATGTGTATATAGGCCTTCCTCCTCTTTACAAAATACAGAAGGGAAAGGACATCAGGTACGCTTATTCAGATGCGGAGCTCGCAAAGATGACGAAAGCAACAGGCAGAGGCTACACGCTCCAGCGCTATAAAGGGCTCGGAGAGATGAATCCGGAGCAGCTGTGGGAGACGACCATGAACCCGGAGCACCGCTCGCTGGTGCGGGTAGAGCTTGAGGACGCGGCGGATGTGGACCATATAGTGACGCTGCTTATGGGGGATAAGGTCGGTCCGCGGCGTGAGTACATAAGCGAGTTCGCAAACTTTAACAAAACGGATACCTTTGAGGAAAAAATGACGGCGCATACCGCCGCCGAAAGGTAACAGCGTATGGCAAAGAGAGACGATAACCAGATATCCTTTGAGGGGCAGACCATAATCACGAAGGGCATGGAGACGGTCATGCACGAATCCATGCTCCCCTATGCGGAATATGTAATAATGGAGCGGGCGCTGCCGCGGATAGAGGACGGCCTGAAGCCCGTTCAGCGCCGCATACTTTATACCATGCTGGAGCTGGGCCTGACCCCGGACAAGCCGCACCGCAAAAGCGCGCGCATCGTAGGCGACTGTCTTGGCAAATATCACCCTCATGGAGATACATCGGTATACGATGCTATGGTGCGTATGGCTCAGGAATTCAATATGCAGATGCCCATGGTGGACGGCCATGGCAACTTCGGCAGCATAGACGGCGATTCTGCGGCGGCAATGCGATATACCGAGGCCAGGATGACCCCCGTAGCCATGGAGATGCTGCGGGATCTGGAGAAGGATACGGTAAAGTTCAGCCTGAACTTTGACGATACGCTAAAAGAACCCGATTTACTGCCGGGCCGCTTTCCGAATCTGCTGGTAAACGGTTCCTCCGGCATAGCCGTAGGCCTGGCCACTAATATACCTCCGCATAACATGGGAGAAGCCATAGACGCAGCCATAATGTATATGGACAATCCGGAAGTATCGCTGG
>CALCEX010000150.1 GCA_937900325.1 uncultured Clostridia bacterium
CAGGTTCATCCGCGTTAAGGATTTTGAAAAAGATATAGCCGAAATGGATCTTCCCGCGGGGGCATTCATAGTCATAGCCACTCACGGCCACATAAACGACAGGGCGTCGCTTTACGCAGCCCTCGGCAAAAAAGCCGCCTATATCGGCATGATAGGCAGCCGCAGGAAAATAGCGGGCTTGTTTGAATATATGCATGACCGGGGCGTGACAGACGAGCAGCTCGATACTGTGTTCACTCCCGTAGGCCTGGATATAGGCGGCGAAACGCCAGAGGAGATAGCCGTAGCCATCATGGCCGAGGTGCAGTCCTCCCGCTACCGCGGGAGAAGCTGCCGCCACCTCAGGGAGTTGCGGGATCAATAAAATAAGCAGCCTAGTGGCGCCGCTTTGATATGCGGCGCCGCTGTTTTTCTCTCCTTCCCATTTGCTGGAAGCCTTGCGCTCCCACTTCGAAATTTCACCGTTTATGCACATTTGGATAATTCTTTTTAATATTCTTTTAACCGTGTAAATGTTATAATCAAATATTATATTGAAGCCTATGGAGGGGCATTATGCAGGATTATGTAGTATTCAGCGACGTTTCGAAGCGCTATCAGATGGGCCAGATGGTCATAAAGGCCATAGACCATATCAGTTTTTCCATTGCGAAGGGTGAATTCTGCATAATCGTAGGCCCATCCGGAGCTGGCAAGACCACGGTGCTGAATATGCTGGGCGGCATGGATACCTGCACCGAGGGCACCATATCCGTGGACGGCATGGTCATAAGCGGCCTCAGCTCAAAGGAGCTCACCACTTACCGCCGATATGACGTAGGTTTTGTGTTTCAGTTCTATAATCTTGTGCAGAACCTCACCGCGCTTGAAAACGTGGAATTAGCGGCTCAGATATGCAGGGATCCGCTGGACGCGGCTACCGCCGTGCGCGAGGTGGGCCTTGAAAATCGCATGGACAACTTCCCAAGCCAGCTTTCCGGCGGCGAGCAGCAGCGCATATCCATTGCCCGCGCATTGGCCAAGAACCCCAAGCTGCTGCTTTGCGATGAGCCTACCGGCGCACTGGATTACGTCACCGGCAAATCCATACTGAAGCTTTTACAGGATACCTGCCGCCAGAAGGGCGTTACCGTAGTGGTGATAACCCACAACAGCGCCCTCACGCCCATGGCGGACCACGTTATACATATAAAAAACGGCGCCGTTGCCCATGAGGAATATAACAACGACCCAACTCCGGTAGAAAACATAGAATGGTAGCCGCATCTTATAAAAAACGCAGAGGAAAGGAGACGGTGCTGTGACCGCTTTAAGAAAAGACCTGCTCAGGGAAATAAAAAACAGCAAAAACCGCTTTCTTTCCATAGCCATACTCATAGCTCTCGCCGTAGCGTTCCTCTCCGGCCTCAAGGCCACGGCGCCGGATATGAAAAATACCGGCGACGAATATCTGGATAAGCAGCAGCTCATGGATATACAGGTTCTTTCTACCCTCGGCCTTACCGGGGCCGACATCAGGGCCCTGGGCGAGCAGGACAATATAGAACGGGCCATAGGCGCATACTGCATCGACGCATGGGCGGGCGATCTCGTCGCAAAGGTATATTCAATAACCGACGGCATGAATCTGCTCACAGTCACCTCCGGCAGAATGCCGGAAAGCCCCGACGAGTGCATCGTAGACAAAAACCTGCTGGAAAAAGCGAAGCTTTCGGTGGGAGACAGCATAACGATAGACCCTGGCGGCGACAACGGGGATTGTCTCACCCACAGGGATTTCACAATAGTAGGCACCGCCGTCAGCCCTTATTACATCAGCGTGGAACGCGGATCAGCTTCGATCGGCTCCGGCAATGTAAGGGCTTACGTATATCTTCCGGAAGATGCGTTTGATCTGGATTACTACACCGTTGCCTACGCCAGGGTAAAGGGCGCGCAGGAGCTCACCGCCTTCACGGACGAGTACGACGACTATATCGGCGATGTTATAGATTCTCTCGATGACTTCGGCGACAGGCGGGCAAATCTTCGCTACGACGACATAATAGACGAAGCGACGGAAAAAATCGACGACGCTCAGAAGGAGCTGGACGACAAACAAAAAGAAGCGGATGAAAAGCTATCTGACGCGGAGCAGGAGCTGAAGGACGCCCGCAGGGAGCTTGACAAGGGCTGGAAGGAATACCGTGACGGCAAAAAGGAGCTGGAGGAATCCCTTCCCAAGCTCTGCGATGCGGAGGACGAGCTTGCGGACGCCCGCCAGGAGCTCACGGAAGGAGAGCAGGAATACCAGAAAGGTCTTGACGAATACAACTCAAACTATGCCCAGTACGCCGAAAATAAGCGTCAATCGGATGAATCCTACGCGAAGCTTTCCGCCTCTCAGCAGCAGCTTGACGCCGCAAAGCAGATACCCGCCCAGATCGGTCAGCTGAATGACGCCATTTCCGCTCTTGAAGCGCAGAAGGGCTCGCTTGATCCAAACGACCCGGAGCAGGCCGCCCAGATAGCGGCGATGGAGACGCAGATAGCGGAGCTTTCCGCCCAGAAGGCTCAACTCGAAAGCATCAGTATGTCAGACGAGGAAATAGCCGCCGCTCAGGCTGAGATAGATGCCGGAATGGCCCAGTACAATGCCGGCAAGCAGAAGCTGGACGCGGTGAAGGCTCAGCTTGACGCCGCAAAAAAGAAACTGGACGAAGGCTATGAGGAGCTTCAGGAGGGCAAGGCAGAATACCGCGACGGCGTGAAGGAGCTTCAGGACGGCTGGCAAAAGTATTATGAAGGCATCGATGAGCTGCCAAAGGCCTATAAGAAGCTCAAGGACGGCGAAAAGGAATATGCCGACGGCCTTGAGGAATATGAGGACGCAAAGCGTGAAGCCGAAGAAAAAATCGCGGACGCCAAAGATAAGCTGGCCGATGCACGGCGCAAGGTAGCCGACATCGAAACCTGCAAATGGTACATACTCTCCCGCAGCTATGATCCCGGCTACACCGGCTTTGGCCAGGACGCGGACAGAATGGCAAACCTCGCCTCCATATTCCCCGTTATCTTTTTCCTTGTGGCGGCGCTGGTATGTCTTACCACCATGACGCGAATGGTGGAAGAGCAGCGCACCCAGATCGGCCTATTGAAAGCGTTAGGCTACGGCAGATGGGATATATCCAAAAAGTACCTCTGCTATGGCCTGTTTCCCAGCCTTGCCGGCAGTCTCCTCGGCATCATTATAGGGCATATATTGTTCCCGGCCATGATATATGTCTCCTATCAGATAATGTATGAGATGCCCAATATA
>CALCEX010000151.1 GCA_937900325.1 uncultured Clostridia bacterium
CGAAGGCTGTATGCCCGTTGAGATAATGGCAAAGCGGGGGGACATGACGCTGGCGTTCGGCCCCCTCAAGCCGGTAGGCCTTAGGGATGAGCGCACTGGTGTAAAGCCGTTTGCCGTGGTTCAGCTTCGTCAGGATGATTCCGACGGTACGCTGTATAATATTGTAGGCTTTCAGACAAATCTTAAATTCGGCGAGCAGCGCAGGGTGTTCGGGCTAATACCCGGCCTTGAGCACGCGGAGTACGAGAGATATGGAGTGATGCACCGCAACACATTCATAAATTCTCCCGGCAAGCTCAGCTTCAATTATGAGGTGCTGAGCCGTCCCGGCCTGTTCTTTGCGGGGCAGATGACGGGCGTAGAGGGGTATGTGGAGAGCGCGGGCAGCGGCCTTGTTGCCGGCATAGCCCTGGCCCGGGAGCTGGCAGGGCTTGAACCGATAGACCTTACCAGGCGGACCGCCCTCGGCGCGATGGGCCATTATGTTTCCGAGTATTGCGGCAAAGACTTTCAGCCCATGAACATAAACTTCGGCATAATGGACGGCATAGAGAACGCGCCAAGGAAGAAGGAGGAAAGATATACTCTCATTTCACAGCGGGCGATAAAGACAATTGATGACATAATAGAAAACAAGATGTAAACTAACGCCGCAAGCGCCGCATAGACGGCGTTTGTGTGATATTATAAATTAAAATATTCAAAATCAACACAACCGAAAGGCAGAATAAATATGTCCCTTAAAGGAACCACCATAGTTGCGGTGAAGCGCAACGGCAAATGCGCCATAGCCGGAGACGGCCAGGTAACGCTGGGAGAAAAGGTAGTAATGAAGGGCACCGCAAAAAAGGTGCGCAGGCTCTATAACGGCAAGGTGGTAGTAGGCTTTGCGGGATCTGTGGCGGACGCTTTTTCTCTTTGCGAAAGATTCGAAGCAAAGCTTACCCAGTACAGCGGCAGCCTTAGAAGGGCAGCCGTATCCCTTGCTCAGGAGTGGCGCAGCGACAAGGCGCTTCGGCAGCTCGAGGCCATGCTTATCGCCGCAAACGAGGAGGATCTGCTGATAATTTCAGGCACAGGCGAGGTCGTAGATCCGGACGACGGCATAGCGGCAATAGGATCGGGCGGTATGTATGCCCTTGCGGCAGCCAAGGCCCTCAAGGAGAATACCGGCCTTGACGCAAAGGATATAGCGGAAAAGGCCATACGCATAGCGTCCGAGATATGCATATTTACCAACGGCAACATAACACTGGAGGAAGTATGAGCGAAGCAATGACCCCGAGAGAGACAGTAGAGGCTCTCGATAAATATATCGTCGGGCAGGACGAAGCAAAGCGCGCGGTGGCGATCGCGCTGCGCAACCGTTACAGGAGAAGCAGGCT
>CALCEX010000152.1 GCA_937900325.1 uncultured Clostridia bacterium
TGCACTACAAATGTTTATGCGCAAATGACAAGCGCGAGGCACGAAAGGTATCTGCCAGCTACTTTGCGGCGGACCTGCAGCGCAACTAGGAACGCCGTTGCAGTCCGGAGTACCAGGAGGTGCTGAAGCTGCGGCAGATCTGGTGCGAAGGCACATTTGCCAGCCATAACTTAACACGCGTCTTGCGACGAGGCATTGAGACAGCGGAGGACCACTGTTTCTTATCTGCCGCGGCCATGAACCTGAAAAGAATGATAAGATACGCCGAGTGACACTGTATGGCGTCTTTTTTTGTTTGCCCAAACGAGAATCAATATCCTTCGCATCACTTGGCTCACTGTTCCGTTGCCGCAGCGTTGGAAATCCATCACCTTCGTGACCCCCCATGGCACGCCCCCCGTGCGGGGGGCGACAATATTACAATTGCCCCAACATATCACAACTGTGCATTTCAATCCACGCCCCCCGTGCGGGGGGCGACTCCGCACGCCCGCCGGGACGCAGACTGTGATCGAGACATTTCAATCCACGCCCCCCGTGCGGGGGGCGACAATGGATTATGCAGCCGCGCATGCCGGCGCGGTATTTCAATCCACGCCCCCCGTGCGGGGGGCGACGACGGCAGTATTTCTTTTACCCTCCGTCAGCTATATTTCAATCCACGCCCCCCGTGCGGGGGGCGACGCGAAGGGAGACACGGGAGCCAAGGGCGATACGGGCATTTCAATCCACGCCCCCCGTGCGGGGGGCGACCCCTGCTCACCCTTTGCTCCCTGTTCGCCTTTCGATTTCAATCCACGCCCCCCGTGCGGGGGGCGACTGTGAAATTCCGAATCTTTATTCGGATTTTCAAATGGTTCTTGTATGGTTATTCATTTTTGGCCGCGCCCAGCTCCTTGCTTTAAGCATACCACGAACGGCACGGCTTTTAAAGCGGTTTTTGGGTGCGAACCTCTCTGCAAAAGCATGTATGCTTCCCCTTCGCATCAGAGGATTATATTGTCCTCGGGTAAATATGCGTTTTTACAGCCGAAGTGTTCTATTTTGCTTTGATACTTATTGCCAAGGTAATAAAAGCGCAGGCTATCCTTATCCTTGTCCATTATATCACACAAACGCCCTTGCAGGCTGCGGCACTGCGCGGCATCTAATAAGCATTCGAATACCGAGCATTGCACTCTCTGTCCGTAGTTCACGCACTGCTTTGCTATCTGCCTGAGCCGCCTCCTGCCCGCCGCGTCTTCAGTATTAACATCATAAGTTATCAAAACAAGCATATCATCACTTCCATAAAAATGGCGGATAGTCATCCAGATCGCCTCTGAGATATCTCGCAAGAAGCTGTGCCTGTATGTAGGGCACCATTCCCCATTGCAGCTTTTCCCCAAGGTATGCATGGGTCAGGCTCTCACGTTTTTTATCCTGCCAATATTTGAAAAATTTCCTGCGCCCGTCGTCATTGAGCAGCACCGCCCCGCTTTCCTGCCTTATAAATACCTTTTCATCCATCACCCTGTTGTTTATCAGGGTTATAACGAACCTGTCCGCCATGCAGGGGCGCAGCTCTTCCATGAGATCGAGGGCAAGTGACGTCCTTCCCGGCCTGTCCCTGTGCAAAAACCCCACATACGGGTCGAGGCCTGCCGCCTCCAGCGCGGAGGCGCAGTCGTGGGCAAGTATGCTGTAAGCAAAGGACAGCATTGCGTTCACCGGATCGAGAGGCGGCCGCCTGTTGCGCCCGTTAAAGCTGAATATGCTCTTGTCGTTTAGTATGAGCTGATCCAGCACTCCGAAATAGGCGTTGGCCCCGTTGCCCTCCAGCCCGCGCAGCCCATCCAGAGAGGCTTCATCGAGCGCCTTGGGTAAAAGCTCCTTGATCTGGCGAGAAGCGTTGGAAAGCGTCTCCGCTTCCACCCGCATACCATGATCCCGCTTTGTGCGCTCAATGCTCCAGCGGGAATTATATAGCTTGCCGAATATCATGCACCGGGCGATACGGCAGCTTTCAGTCTCATCATCCGCCGCCCTATACTGCGCCCGCCGAAGCAGCACATTGCCGTTGATCTCGCCACATACCCTTGCAAGGAACCTTCCACGCGGCGAGTACAGCGCCACGCCTATGCCCCGTTTTGCGCATTCGCCCATCAACGCCGGAGAAAGTCCGGCATAGGAGAAGCTGACTATGCTTTGCAGCGTGTGCAGCGGATAGCGGGCAAGTTCCTGCTTATTCCGGTTCGCAACCGCGTTTTCACCATCAAGAGATAGATAAATATCCTCCGACATGGCATACAGCGTGTTAAGCAGCTTTTTCACGGCTCCGCCTCCATTGCTTTGCTAAGGTATTCCCTTACCGGCCTGCTCCTTATCAGCTTGGGCAGGCAAAGCTCCTTCATCGAGCAGGCGTTGCAGCCCTTTGACGGCTTTACCTTAGGCGTATATCCCCGACGGTAGTGGTCGTGCATTTCCAGCAGCATATCCTCCACCCTCCGACGCAGTTCAGCCGTAAGCCCTACCCTCTGCCTGCGCCTTATTTGGCCGTAGTACAGCGCGCCCTCGGGTATGCTGCAGCAAAGCATTTCCTCAAGGCACATCGCCTGGGCGCAGAGCTGCAGCATATCGCAGTCGTTCGTCTTTGGCTCGCCCCTCTTGTATTCCACCGGGTACGGCTTCCAAAGGCCTTCCCTGCCGCTCAGGCTTATCCCATCCTCGCTCCGTCTGAACTCCACCACATCGCACTGGCCGGATATGCCGAGCCGGGCAGAGCTTACGCTGACCCCGCGCATGATGCAAAGATCGCCCCTGCTCTCATTGAGCTCCGGATCGTGCGCTTGTCGTGCATCAGCGCGCCGTCGGCGGTCTGATAATTATCGGCCCAGAGCTTTTCTATATGTATCAGCGCCCACTGGCGCCGACAGAACGCAAAGTGCTGTATGCCGGAAAGCTGAAGCAGCTCGTCGTATGGGTACTCCATTATTTTCTTATGCAGCTTACGCCGTTCGGCAGCCGCGCTTCCTCCACTTCGACGGTGTAATCTGAATATGCCCTGGGTACAGCCACGCCCTCCCTGCGGTTCACCCTGACCAGCTCAAACAGCTTATATGCGGGCGCATTGCCCAGCTCCGAATCGTGCTTGAATATTATGAGCTCCCTGACGGCCATCTTTCCCCTCGCCGCAGATCGATCCAGCTCGAACATATTCAATATGGCCTGCCATAACAGCTCGAGGTCTTTCTCCGAAAAGCCGGTGGTCTTGCGGGCAAGGTTTGCGGATACATATCCCTCCGCCCTGTAAAGGCCGTATGGCACTATATATTTGCGGCCCATTTCGGTCCCCTTCTTTTCCGCGTCCGCCTCCGTGGTTATGGCTACTCTGGTTATAGTAACCTCCTGCGACATTATCGGGTCTATGCTGCGGGCAAAGCCGAGCTGTACGGGGCCGCGCACCTGGCCGCAATTCAATGCGCCCTTTACGAAGGTAGTCATCACCGCGCCAAAGGTACGGATATCATAGAAATTCCTGCACATAAAGTCGCGCACTTTCAGATCCAGGTTTTCGTCTCTTTTCTTGGCTTCCTTTACGTTTTTCTCCTCTATTCCGAGGTACTTGTACGCTTCAAGGTCGCTCCGGTTAAGCGGCACGTTGTCCTTTATGTATATGCGGTAGCCCTCCTCTCCCTCTTTTACCGTTTCAACATAATTGCGTATCTTGCGTTTGAGGCAGACGTCCGTCACAAGGCCATAGCCCGTTTCCGGATCGACTCGCGGCATATTTCCGGCATCGGGATCCCCATTGGGATTGCCGTTTTCAACGTCGAAAAGTATCACGAATTCATAGCGGTTTTTTATGGCTTCCATTGTTATTTATCCTCCTTCTTTGTATAGCGCTTTTGTTTCTGGTGATAATAGCCGAGATCAAATGAGCCTTGCTGCGGCAGAGTAAGGCGTGCGGGGTATTCGTCTCCCAATATGCTTTTCAGTTCCGCCACCTGCTTGTCGAAGTATACGGCGCTCCCGGCTTCAAGCTTGCGCAGGTGCTTTTGATAGAGGTTGCCGAGTATCGGGAATATCGTTGCCGGCGTGGCGGCGGCAGCGTTAAAATATCTGTCTTTTATGGTAGTATTTATTCCCGGGTTAGCCGCCTGCTGTGCCGCTTCATATACTGAGAACAGCCTGCCCAGGGTATACGGTATGTTTCTGCTTTCTTCGTTCAGTGCCACAGTCAAAACCTCCTTTGGACACTCCATATTGGTATTTTTGAGATAATATGCCTTGATTATCGCCGCCCGCCCGCGGGTGACGCTGCGTTCCGCCCGTATGCGCAGCATAGTGTTTTCAAGAAGCGACACGGGGTACATACCGCCTGTGAATATTGCCCTTGCTGTCGCACCCGCCATTGCGGGGTGCGGAGTCTTGTCCCTCGAATTTAAGTTTACGGTCTCGCGTAGCATCGCCCACATGGGCAGGGTGATGTAGTTGTCGTTTGCCGGCCTTACTATCTCCATTCGCTCGTTGTGGTCGTTTATGTTTTTCATTATCCGACCGAAGTTATCCCGCAGGAAGAACCTCACCGAGAGCCTCGCCGCGTTAGGCGCGAGGCCCAGTATGTAAAACGTCCTGTCCGGCTGGAGGTCGAGCTCCTCGCAGGGCTTGCCCTCCGCAAGGCGTTTGACTATCGCCCGCACGTCATCCTCCGTATAGCCTGCCGGCGCTTCGCCGCCGAACAGAGCACCCATGGCGAAGGCATCGTACTGCGGCTCAGCCCCCTCCGCCCAGCATACTACCGTGGTATCGCCTATATGCTGGACGTTACCCTTATCGGCAAGAAGGTGATTCAAGGCCGAGGTGTAGGCGAAGGCGGCGTACTTGCCTACCGGCGCGTTCATTCCCTGTTCCCTTTCGTATGAGCAAAAGGCCGGTGCATTAAAGGATACTACCGTCGCCCCGCTGGACTGGGCATCTTTGACGCCGTTTACAGATGGATGCAATCGCGCAATGCTGTCTTCCCTGCCGGTGATCAGACACTGCATCCTTTCGCCGTCGTCGGAATCGTAATGCTCCTGCCATGCGCGGCGTATGACCTGATCATTTTGCGGGAATGCTCCGTTTACCCTGAATACCAGATTGCCGCCCTTTATCAGCTCGTCATAATATTCCCTGACGGCGGGATGCTCGGCGGCATTCTCTGGCCTCCAGTTGTCGAAGTAGTTAAGTATTGCCTTTGCCGTCTCAGAATCCACCCCATCAAGAAGCTCATGATGCAGCTTTGCACAGGCATTAAAGCATTCCTTGCTGCGTTCCGGCTTGCCTTTGCCATCAAAGCCAAACAAATAAGAAGAATTATCCCAAAGGAAATTGGACAGTATATTTACCGCTCTCTTTACCGCCGCCGGAAGCTCCATTATCCTTGGCCGCAGCAGGGTCTTTTTGCCCGACTGTTCTTCCTTTAGTAGCGGTATTATCTGCGTGAGCCTTCCTTCGCCGTTTATGCAAAGGGCATAGCTTACCTTTGCTGGCGCCCAGCCCTGCCGAGATATATCGCCGCGGTCAGCCATATCCTCATACAGCCTCGTCAAAGCCTGAAGTATCATCTTGCCACCCCCCTGTCTCTCATCGGCGGCACATCAAGTACCCCATCCTTCATGACCGCGCGGAAAAACACCGGCTTTATATCCAAAGGCTCCGAGTAGTCCATATCCAGCAGCATCCAGCCCAGATCCTTTTCTCCCAACAATTCCTTTGGGCATTCCGGTATGCCGCCGCACAGCTTGAAGTTGATTGGAAACTCCCGCGTCCCGAAGTAGGGCTGGTGGTAAAACTGTCCCTTTTCCGCCC
>CALCEX010000153.1 GCA_937900325.1 uncultured Clostridia bacterium
CGGATAACACAGCGATAAAGCCCCCGGCCGCGGCCGGGGGCTTTGATATGCCGGGGGAACCGCGGAGCCGGGAGGTTTTTGCCATTTGAATAAATCCGGAAATGCAATATAATGTATACAGAACCATAGATTTATTCGGAGGTAACCTTAAGTGGCAGATAAAGCAGGCAATAATAAGGGACGGATAGTATTCGTAGACAGGCGCGGCACGGATTCCTGCAAGTGGGATGATCTCAAGTCCAACTTCGGGCGGGACGGTCTTCAGGCGATGTGGGTGGCGGATATGGATTTCCGCGTGCCGGACTGCGTGATAGCCGCCATAGAGGATTATATGAAAACGGGCGTGTTCGGTTATTATGTTCCCCGGCCGGGCTATTATCAGGCGTTCATAGACTGGGAGCGCGAATACCACGGCTATGAGATAAAGAAGGAGTGGCTGCGCTTTGCGCCCGGCGTAGTGCCTGCTTTCAACTGGCTGGTGCAGGTGCTTACCGGGCCCGGCGACGCCGTAATAGTGCAGACCCCGGTATACTATCCCTTCATGCGCGCCGTGAAAAACAACGGGCGCAGGCTCGTCCGCTGCGACCTTATAAATAACGGCGGCGTATACGCCGTGGATATTGCGCGCTTTGAAAAGGAGATAATCGAAAACAGCGTTAAGCTTTTTATACTTTCCTCCCCGCACAACCCCGTGGGCAGGGTATGGAAGCGCCATGAGCTGAAGGCCATGCTGGATATATGCAAAAAGCATGGCGTATATGTGATATCCGATGAGATACATCACGACATGGCTTTCGGCGGCAATGTTCACATACCGAGCGCAACCGCGGGCGATTATGATGAAATGCTCGTCACGCTTACAGCCGCCACCAAGACCTTCAATCTGGCGGGCTGCCAGAATTCCTTCGTTATAATACCAGATGCCGGTATCCGCAGAAGGTTTGACAGCTTCGCGGAGGGCATATGCATACACGGCGGCAATCCCTTCGGCTATGTCGCCGTGGAAGCCGCATATCGGGGCGGCCGGGAATGGCTTGAGCAGGTAAAGGATATCATCTACGGCAACTATGAGTATGTGAGAGAGTCGCTGAAGAAGTCGCTGCCCAAAGCGGTAGTGTCCCCGCTGGAAGGCACTTACCTTCTTTGGATAGACTTCGGCGCGTATCTTTCCGCCTCCGAGATAAAGGGCTTTATGGAGGAGAGGTGCGGCCTTGCCTTTGACTACGGCGACTGGTTCGGCGGCGAAAGGTTCGGCACCCACATCCGCATGAACCTCGCGACCTCGCGGGAGCTTGTGGAAAAGGCGGTAAGCAGCATCATTTCCAATCTTGAATAAGGTCGTGATCCGGCCTTTCAAAAAAGCGGCGTCCAGCCGCTTTTTTTCTTGCTTTTTGTCGGATACGGAGGGAAATATATCAGGCTTAAAATATAAATCAGACCGCACTAAAAACCTAATGGTATAATAAATGATTATGACGAATAATGCTTGTGTTGACAACGCCATAAGGAATAAGTATAATATATATCTATGAAAAATAAAAAAAGCCGGGTGCTTTAAGATATTTAAAACTTCCTGCGTTTAAAAGGAGAAATTATATGGCGTTGCTGTTTGATACGCATGTTCAGAAGATGAAGTACAATGTGCTCAGGGAAGTGGCGAAGCTGGCCTACAGGGACGAGCTCACGCCGCAGAAGATAATGGACATCGCCCCGAAGATAATACCGGAGGGGAAGCCCATGTTCCGCTGCTGCATATATAAGGAGCGGGCGATAATAAACCAGCGGGTAGGCATGGCGCTGGGCGGCGAGGAGGATGGCACGGTGGTCGGCGTGCTGCCCATAGCCTGCGATGAATGCCCCGTAGACGGAATACAGGTCACCGCCGCCTGCAGGGGCTGCCTTGCCCATCGCTGCATGGATAACTGCCCCAAGGGAGCAATAAGCATAGTGGATCACCACGCAAAGATAGACAAGACTAAGTGTGTGGAGTGCGGCAAGTGTATGTCGGTATGCCCGTATTCCGCCATAGTGAAGCACGTCCGTCCCTGCGTCAGCGCCTGCAAGGCGGGGGCGATATATATAGACCAGGACACCGAGAAGGCGGTGATAAACAAGAATAAGTGCATATCCTGCGGCGCCTGCGTGTATCAGTGCCCCTTCGGCGCGATAACGGATAAGTCCAGCATCACACAGGTAATATCCCTTATACGCAATTCCGGGAACAATACCAACTACCGGGTGTATGCGGTGGTCGCGCCCTCCGTGGCGAGCCAGTACACGGACGTTGCGCCGGAACAGGTCATGGCAGGCATAAAGGCTCTCGGCTTCTACGATGTGGTGGAGGCGGCGTGGGGCGCGGATATGGTTGCGTGGCTCGAGGCGGAGGAGCTTGCAGAAAAACACTTCCTTACCTCCTCCTGCTGCCCGGCCTTCGTGAACTATATAAAGAAGGATTTTCCCGAGCTTGCGGATAATATTTCCCATAATCTCTCTCCGATGGCTCAGATATCCCGCTGGCTGCAGGAGAAGGACGAGGGCTGCCATGTGGTATTCATAGGTCCCTGTATAGCAAAAAAAGGCGAGGTAAAGTACACAAAGACCAAGAAATATGTGGATTATGCAATAACCTTTGAGGAGATGCAGGCGATGTTTTCCGCACAGGGTATAGATGTGGCGACAATGGAGAAGGCGAAGCTGGATAACGCCTCATTTTTCGGCAGGATATTCGCCCGCTGCGGCGGCCTTGCGGAGGCGGTCGCAGAGGCGCTCAAGGAGCAGGGGGTCACGGAGGAGCAGTTTAAGCTCTCCGCCGTTTCCTGCAACGGCCTTGCGGAATGCAGGGCGGCGCTGCTTAAAAAACAGAAGGGGCTGCTCAAGGAGAATTTCATAGAGGGCATGGCCTGCGAGGGCGGCTGCATAGGCGGCCCTGCCTGCCTGAGCCATAACGCAAGAAACACTGCCCAGGTCAACGCTTATGGCCGCTCCTCTGCGGAAAGCAGCATATCGGACGCCATAAAGGTATTCCGGGAGGGGGAGAAAAAGTAGAGCGGAAATTGAACCGTGCGCGGACGATCCATGCTGCGCGCGGTTTTTTGTTTTTTGGGATTGCAAAATAAAGGTGAAGTTTGCAGTTGCTACATCGACAACGGAGGCTTATAAAGCTATACTTTAAAGCATATAGACGTCACATGCTTTTATAAAAGGAGTGAAACCATGAAAGAAGCAAAACCGCCCAAGAAGCCGCTGTTGTTTTACTATGGCATAGTGCTGCTCTGCGTGGTGCTGTTCAACGCGTTCATAGCGCCGATGCTGATGGACGACCCCATCAAGGAGGTGGATTACGGCACCTTCATGCGTATGGTCGACAACAAGGAAGTTAAAAAGGTACAGGTAAATACCGATGAGATAACCTTCACGGATAAGGAGGACAAGGTATACTACACCAGCGTCATGGAGGATCCTGACCTTACACAGAGGCTGTATGAATCCGGCGCGGAATTCGACAGGGTAATAGAACAAACCGTGAGCCCGCTGGTGAGCTATCTTATCACCGGCGTGCTGCCTATAATACTCTTTGTTGCCCTGGGCCAGTACCTCTATAAACGCCTTATGAGCCAGGCCGGCGGCAAGGATTCGCTTATGTTCGGCGGAATGGGCAAGAGCAACGCCAAGATATATATACAGTCCACCGAGGGCATACACTTCGACGACGTTGCGGGTGAGGACGAGGCCAAGGAAAGCCTCGCCGAGGTAGTGGACTACCTGCATAACCCCAAAAAGTACAGCGAAGTGGGCGCTTCCATGCCCAAAGGCCTGCTGCTCGTAGGCCCTCCGGGCACAGGCAAAACCATGCTCGCAAAGGCTGTTGCCGGCGAATCCAACGTACCGTTCTTCTCCATTTCCGGTTCGGAGTTCGTTGAGATGTTCGTAGGCATGGGTGCATCAAAGGTACGCGACCTGTTCGATCAGGCCAAGCAGAAGGCGCCCTGCATAGTGTTCATAGATGAGATCGACGCCATAGGAAAGAAGCGCGACGGCCAGTTCGGCGGCAATGACGAGCGGGAGCAGACTCTCAACCAGCTGCTTACCGAGATGGACGGCTTCGACAGCAACAACGGCGTAATAATCCTGGCGGCTACCAACCGCCCCGATTCACTCGACCCGGCGCTGACCCGCCCCGGCCGCTTTGACAGGCGGATACCCGTGGAGCTTCCGGATCTAAACGGCAGAGAAGCCATACTGAAGGTTCATGCGCGCAAGATAAAGGCGGATCCAAACGTTGATTACCATGTCATAGCCCGCATGACCCCCGGCGCCTCTGGCGCGGAACTGGCGAACATCATAAATGAGGGCGCGCTGCGCGCAGTCCGCAGCGGAAGGAAAACCGTTTCACAGGCTGATCTGGAGGAAAGCGTGGAGGTCGTCATAGCCGGCTATCAGAAGAAGAACGCCGTGATGTCCGACAAGGAGCGCAGCATAGTGGCACATCACGAGATAGGCCATGCGCTTGTGGCGGCATTGCAGTCCCATTCCGCCCCCGTGCAGAAGATAACCATAATTCCCCGTACCTCGGGCGCATTGGGCTATACCATGCAGGTAGAGGAAAACGACAGATACCTGCTTTCCAAGGAAGAGCTTGAAAACAAGATAGCTACCCTGACCGGAGGCCGCGCCGCAGAAGAGGTCGCATTCAACGAAATCACCACCGGCGCTTCCAACGATATAGAGCAGGCCACAAGGCTTGCCAGGGCCATGATCACCCGCTATGGCATGAGCGAGGAATTCGGCATGGTAGCGATGGAGACCGTCACCAACCAGTATCTGGGCGGCGATACTACATTGAGCTGCTCTGCCGAGACCCAGCGGGTCATAGACCAGAAGGTAACGGACATAATAAAAAAGCAGCATGAGAAGGCCGTGAACATGCTGAAGGAGAACCGTGAAAAGCTTGAAAAACTTGCCCAGTACCTCACCGAAAAGGAGACTATCACCGGAGAGGAATTTATGAAGATACTGGACAGCTTTAAGGAGGCGGCGGTATGAAATCTGAGCACAGATACCTTTTCGTAGAGATACTGGAGGGCGTGCTGCTTGTGATGCTGGGAGCTGCGACTATACTGCGCACCGAGCAGGTGCTGGATAGCCTTACGCTGGTATTCGGCATACTGGCTGTGCTTACCGGCCTGGCTGACGTGATGTTCTACATACGCCTTGAGCGGCATACGGGCTTCCGTCCAGCAGTATCGCTGGTTTCCAGTATACTCAGCATAATGCTTGGCAGCGCCCTTATAGCGCACCCTAATGTGGGGACGGGCATAATGCTCATAATATTCCCCATATTCATAATTGCCCACTGCATCGCCCGGCTGACCCATCTGAACGTCGTGCGATATGTGGCAGGAGAGGCGAGCTTCTGGCTCACGCTCATATCAAGTGTGGTGGGATTGATACTGGGAGTAATGCTGCTGCTTGATCCAGCCCTGTCTGCGGCGACGCTGGGAGCCATACTTGGCATAGATCTGATATTGCTGGGGATCGAAGCGGTAGTGTTCGCGATAGACTGCTATTGCAGGCTGAAGTAACAGACTTAACTTAAACAAAAAAAGGCGGCCATATCCTTCCGGAAACGGCTGCCTTTTTTTCGATATGGAAATCATTATTTTACGGTTCGACGGAGGGTCTCTGCGTGAGCGGCGTATACGGTGTGGCCCGGCTCTACGGATTCTGTCAGCCATACGTTGCCGCCTATAACGCAGTTGTCGCCGATCACGGTATTGCCGCCGAGTATTGTCGCCCCGGAATAGATGACCACATTGTTGCCTATATCGGGATGGCGCTTTATGCCCTTTACCGGGGTGCCGTCCGCGTTGGTGGGAAAGCTCTTTGCGCCGAGAGTAACGCCCTGATACAGCTTGACATGGTCGCCTATGGTAGTGGTTTCGCCTATTACCACGCCTGTGCCGTGGTCTATGAAAAAATACCTGCCTATGGTGGCGCCCGGGTGTATGTCTATACCGGTGTTGCGGTGGGCTATCTCGGTCATGAGACGCGGAAGTATAGGCACCTTCATCTTGTATAGCTCATGGGCGATGCGGTATATGCTTATTGCCTCAAAGCCGGGGTAGGCAAGCATTATTTCTTCTACGCTTATGGCCGCGGGATCCCCCTCGTAGCCTGCCTGTGCGTCCGTTTCCAGCGCCGCCTTGATATCCGGCAGCAAATCCACCAGTCTGTCGGAAATTTCCTGGTAATCATCCGGCAGCACCCGCATTACGCAGTCCGCAACGGCGTTGCGAAGGCGTGCGCCGTTGCCGAGGTTGCATCCGAACATATTGGGGTACATGGTGCTGCGCAGGGTCTGCAAAAGCTCCGCGGTCTGCTCCATAAGCCCGGCGTAGCTGCCGCAGGAGGAACAGCCGCTCTGGCCGCACATGCAGCCGCCGTAGCAGAGCGGCGAAGAAAAATCATTCTTCATTGCTGTCTATCCTTAAAAATTGCTTATAATTCCCAACGTTTACCTATCTTCAGGACAGGATAATAAGCTATTATAGTTTCTTTAAGGATGCATGTCAATAGCGGGACAAGGTAAAAAAGGCGGAAGCCTTTGCTTCCGCCTATGGCGCAGCAAAAAAGCCCCGAAGGGCTTTTTTGCAGTTATGCGTTGGGGTTGGCGCAGCCGATGCTGACCTCCCTGATGAGTATATAGCTGCCGCTTACGGTAACGGCCTCGTCATAGTTGCCGAGCAGCACGCGGAACAGCTCAACGGGCACATAGAGAGTCTTGCCGATATACTGCGGCTCGGCACCAAGGTCGGTGGGGGAGGTGGTGCCCGCCATGCCGTTTACGGCATATACTGTATAAACGCTGCTGTCCATTGCGATATCGCAGGCGTTGGTGCCGTTTTCGATGTGGTAGGCCTTGTCGGAGGACTTATAGGTTATCTTGTAGCCCAGCGCCTTGCATACCGCCTTCATGGGAACCATCAGCGTTCCATCGTCCATTACCGCCATTGCGCGGGTCGCCTTTCCGTTCACGACTATCTCGTACTGCCCGACTATCGCAAAGGCGGAGGCAGAGGAGAGCAGCATAAGCCCCAACAGTATTACAGCAATTATCCGTTTCATTTTATTTTCTGTTC
>CALCEX010000154.1 GCA_937900325.1 uncultured Clostridia bacterium
ATTCTATATATACAAGCATGACACTTTTCCTTTGTTCTTATATTCCCGGAAGCAACGGTTGCCGTTGGCCTCCACAAAAGGCCCGCGCTTTGCGCGGGCCTCAGCTTTATACAATGTACTTTCGAGATCTAAATCTAAGATGCTTATTCTTCCTCGTCGTCATCCTCTTCGAGGGTGGGAACCAGCAGGGCATTGCAGTTGGGGCAGAGAAGCTCCTCGCCGCTCTCCAGCATATCCTCGTCAAAATAGATGGTCTCGCCGCACTCGGGGCACTGGAGCTCTACAAAATCGTCGTCCTCATCATCATCGTCTTCATCTTCATCGTCGGAAAGATAATCGTCGATATTATCCAGCTCGTCGTAGATGTCATCCAGGCATTCGTCTATCTCAGCCATGGCGGCTTCGTTCTCGTCGATAGCATCTGCCATTTCGTCCATGGTAGATATCATGGCGTTCAGCAGCTTATCCTGGCCCTTCTCGCCGATGTTCATACCCTCGGCAAGGCCCTTGAGATATGCCACCTTTTCTTTCATATAACCCATAGTTGACCTCCTCCTTTTTCTGTTAGAATGCGTTATACGCGCTCCATATATTCGCCGGTGCGGGTATCGATACGCACCTTGTCGCCCTCGTTTACGAAGAGAGGGACGACTATCTTCAGTCCGGTCTCAACGGTTGCGGGCTTGTTTGCGCCAGTGGCGGTATCGCCGCGAACACCGGGTTCACACTCGGTAACGGTAAGAGTTACGAAGTTGGCAGGCTGTACGGAGAAGGGATTTCCCTTGAAAAAGCGAACTGTAACAGTATCGTTTTCGATGATGTAGTTGATAGCATCCTCTACCTGCTCGTGATTCAGGGGCAGCTGCTCATAGGTCTCTGTATCCATAAAGTAATACAGGTCGCCATCGTTGTAGAGATACTGCATCTCCTTTGTTTCAATGTGAGCGGTGGGATACTTGTCGGTGGGGCTGAAGGTGCGCTCGAGTACCGCGCCTGTCATAACGTTCTTAAGACGGGTACGTACAAACGCGGCGCCTTTACCGGGCTTAACGTGCTGAAAATCGACGACGGACCAGACCTGTCCGTCTATCTCAACGGTTACGCCCTTCCTGAAATCGCCAGCCATGATCATAAGGAATTACCTCCAAAGTAAAAAGTATCGTGTATATTACCTACACTGCATTATGTGCAGATTATAACCATTTTGCATTATACCACAGGTCGTACTACTTCAACAAGGCTTTTACAGCGGAAAAATACATATCTTTCATGGCTTTTGCGTCCTCCGCCATGGTTCCCTTGCTCTCGCAGATGAAAACCGGGCTGTAATCCCGCTCGGCCACCAGCTCCGCCAGCGGCATGAATTCCGGGCCGTATTGTGTATCCGCAAAGGTATGGTGCATCTTTTCGCCACCCTTTGTGTACTCCATGCGTGAAAAATGCACATGCATGGTTTTCGCCCGTTCCGTGCCTACGCCATTTTCCAGCCTGTCCAATATATCGGCATAGTCCTGCTTGGATTTTATCGCCCCGAGGCCGCGGCAGTAGAGATGGCCGAAATCTATTGTAGGCCAGATGCGTTCATCCACATTGCAGAGGGTTATGACCTCGTTAAGATCGCCAAGCTGGTTTATCTTCCCCATGGTCTCTGGGCAGAGGGTCACATGCATGAGTTCCATCTCGTCCAGCGCGGCTATTATCTCCTTAAAAAAGCCGCAGGCCCTTTCAAGTATTTCCTGCCTGTTTCCGCCGGATGCGGAGCCGGGATGAAACACGGCTCGCTTTGCGCCGAGAGCTTCGGCCACTGTTAGGGAATCGACAAAATAACCAAGGTTCTTTTTCTTCTTTTCCTCGTCCTCCACAGCCAGGTTTATAAAGTACGGCATATGCACGCTGAGCTGTATGCCGTATTTTTCCGCCTCGGCCCGTATGGCCCTGGCGCCCTCGATCCCCAGGCGCACCCCTCGGCCGAAGGAGTACTCGAAGCAATCCAGCCCTCTCTCCGAAATCCACTTTGGCATCTCCACCGTAGCGGAATGCCCCTCCTGATAAAAGCTGTCGCTATTGCCGGCAGGGCCGAATTTTACGTTTGACTTTTGCATATCTGACATTTTTATTTCTCCTAAGTTTTATCGCCGCCCAGCTCCTTATTCAGCTTGTGCAGCGCTTTTTTCTCTATTCTTGAAATATAGCTGCGTGATATTCCAAGCAGCTTGGCTATCTCCCTCTGTGTCACTGTCCTGCCGCCCATAAGGCCGTAGCGCAGCTCTATCACCTTGCGCTCCCGTGGGGTCAGTACCGTATCCATTGCCCTTCTGAGGTACTCTCCGGCTACGGTAAGCTCCACGGCGTTGTGTATCTCATCCTCGTCAGAGCCCAGCACCTCGGAAAGGGATATTTCGTTTCCGT
>CALCEX010000155.1 GCA_937900325.1 uncultured Clostridia bacterium
TGCATTCACCAATCCTGCGTTGAGGCTTTCGGCTGCTCTTTCAGCTATCTCCACCATGCGGCCCGTAGCTACCACCGTAACTTTGGATATGGGTTTTATCTCGACCCATTTGCCGTATTCCACCTTGGGATATGCTCTGTCCGGCAGGGCGCCCTTTCCGTACCTCACGGCCGCAGGGGCGCTGCCCTCCACCGCCATTTTGAGCATTTCCTCAAGCTCGCCCCTGGAGGCCGGGGAATATATCTCCATATAAGGCATAGTCAGACAGTAGGCGATATCGTATACGCCCTGATGCGTCTCGCCATCCGCGCCCACGAGACCCGCCCTGTCTATGGCAAAAACCACATGCAGCTTTTGCAGCGCCACATCGTGGAGCATCTGGTCGTATGCCCTCTGTAAAAAGGATGAGTATATCGCTACCACAGGCTTCATACCTCCGATAGCAAGCCCTGCGGCCATGGTTACGGCGTGCTGTTCAGCTATGCCGACGTCAAAAAATCTTTCCGGGAACGCCTCTCTGAAGGGCTCCATGCCGGTACCTTCGCTCATGGCGGCGGTTACTACCGCGATATCCTTCTCCTGCCTGCCAATGCGGCATAGCGTCTCTCCGGCGATGGCGGAATTGCTCTTTTTAGCCGCGCTCAGGCTCCTGCCGGTATCGGGATCAAATTTTCCTATGCCGTGAAACCTGCTTGGCTCTTTCTCTGCCGGGCCGTAGCCCTTTCCCTTTACGGTCAGCACATGCAGCAGTACGGGATTCGGCACTTTTTTCGCAAGGTTCAGCGCCTCCGTAAGGCCCTGTATATCATGACCCGATACCGGGCCAAGATAAGTAAAGCCCATTTCCTCAAACAGCACATTTGGCAGCAGAAGGTACTTGATCCTGGACTTTACCTTTGACAGCCAGGCGTGTATTCGCGGCCCTGCCTTTGTCATCTTATCCAGCATATTTACCATGCCCTTCTTGAAGGCCAGATAGCCGCTGCTGACGCGCATACTATCAAGATGCCTCGGCAGCGCGCCAACGTTTCTGGATATGGACATATTATTGTCGTTGAGTATGACGATAAGCGGCAGCTCGCTCTGCCCCGCGTCGTTGAGCGCCTCGAAAGCCATTCCGCCGGTAAGCGCTCCATCGCCTATCACCGCCGCAACGCGCCCCGGCGTGCCCTTTATGCGCATGGCGCGCAGCATACCCAGCGCCGCCGAGATAGAGGTGCTGGAATGGCCGGTATTGAAGGTATCAAATTGGCTCTCCTCCGTCTTGGGGAAGCCCGACATTCCGTTCATCTGCCTGAGCGTGGGAAATTCGGCCGCACGGCCTGTCAATATTTTGTTGACGTAGGTTTGATGGCCCACATCAAATATGATCTTATCCTTCGGGGTATCAAAGGCCCGTTGAAGCGCTATGGTAAGCTCCACCACGCCGAGATTAGAGGCAAGATGTCCGCCGGTCCTCGATACCGACTGCACCAGAAATTCCCTGATTTCCGCGGCAAGGCGATCTAGCTCATTCTCGGGAATGCGCCTGAAATCCTCTATGGATCTGATGCTGTCAATGTACTTAGTATTCATCGTATTTATCAATGTCCCGCGTTTTATCAGCTTTTGCGGCTTACCGTGGCATTCGTCAGTTCTCGAAGGAGCCATGCCCTCTCCCCGAATGCTTCCAGCGCCTTTAATGCTCGTTCAGCCGTTCGGTCTGCTATTTTTTTTGCTTCTTCAAGCCCCGTGAGCGATATATATGTAAGCTTTCCTTCCTTGGCGTCCTTCCCAAGCGTCTTACCCATGCTCTCAAAGCTGCCTTCTATGTCAAGTATATCGTCAGTCATCTGGAACAAGTCGCCGTAGGCATATCCGAAATCGTCCAATGCCTTCATCTGATCCTCATCGGCATCCGCTATGCAGCCGCCCGCAAGCAGCGATGCGCGTATCATCGCGCCGGTCTTGTTGGTATGTATAAAGCGCAGCGCATCCATATCCCATGCGCCGGATCTTTCACAAGACAGGTCTATCGCCTGGCCCGCCACCATACCCCGCACGCCCGCTCCCTCGGATACAGCCTGAGCGGCTTTGATTTCGCCCTGGCAGGGATTTTTCGCTATTGCGGCAAGCATGGTATCAAAGGCCAGCGAAAGCAGCCCATCTCCTGCCAATACGGCGTTTGCCTCGCCGAACACCCTATGGTTGGATGGCATACCCCGTCTGTAATCGTCGTTATCCATACACGGCAGGTCGTCATGTATGAGGGAATAGGTATGTATCATCTCAAGGGCGCAGGCAAACGGCAGCGCGCGCCGTATGTCGCCGCCGAGCATCTCGCATACGTACAGCGTCATTGCGGGGCGGAGTCTCTTGCCGCCCGCCTCAAGGCTGTATCGCATGGGGCTTTTGAGCTCCTTCGGCGCGCCGCAGCCATCCACTATCGCAAACATTTTTTCTTCGACTATTCCCTTATACCGGGCAAGCTCGCGCTTATACGGCATATATCAGGCCTCCGGAAGCGAAGTATCTACCTTTTCAAGGCGTCCCTCATACCGATCAAGCAGGTCGAGGCAATATCTGGAAAGCCCTGCGCCTTCCTCGTAAAGCCTGACCATTTCTTCTATCGGCAGATTGCCGTCTGAAAGCTTTTCCACTATGCCGTCCAGCTTTTCCTTAGCCTGTTCGAATGTCATTTCCTTCTTTGCCATGGCGTTTCCTCCGCTTGCAATATGTTTATGCTATCAACAGTAATATTCGCGGTTCCGTCCTTCATTATAAGCTTTGCAGCCAGGCCTTCCTTAAGCTCTGCAACGCCGCCTACGTATCTGCCTTCGGCCTGTACCATACCGTAGCCCCTCTCCAGCACCTTGCCCGGAGACAGCGCTTCAAGGCGCGCTGTCAGGCTTTCTATGGAATGGGCGGCGTTGGCGGTCTCCGCTCGCATATAGTTTGCCATGGCGCTCTGCTCTGCCGCTACCTCATTGCGCAGCAGCGCTATCCTGTGATGGGCATTTTGGAATGAAGCAGATTCCCCGATATTGGAAAGCTCCGCCTTTATCCGCCCTACATAGCCCGCAGCCGTCCTTACGTCTCCCTCCAGCCTTGCCCGCTCCGGCACGCAAAGCTCTGCCGCCGCAGAGGGTGTGGGAGCCCGCATATCGGCTGTAAAGTCGGCTATTGAAAAGTCCGTCTCATGCCCCACGGCGCTTACGACAGGTATTCTGCTGTCATATATGGCCTTGGCGACTATCTCCTCATTGAACGGCCAAAGATCCTCCATGCTGCCGCC
>CALCEX010000156.1 GCA_937900325.1 uncultured Clostridia bacterium
TGAACAAATTATGGCATACATCTTATTAGCCAGATTTCCCCCAAATATGGTATAATTGCGGTATGCAGATAAGGGGTACCGTCAAAAACATAATATTCAGAAACGACGACACGGGTTTTACTGTGCTGGAGCTGATCGACGATCAGGGCGATGAGATAACGGCGGTAGGCCCCATGCCTGCCGCCGCCGTTGGAGAGAGCATAGAGGTGACGGGGGATTGGAGTGAGCACCGCTCTTACGGTATGCAGTTCAAGGCTACCGGCTGTGTGACCCTTGCGCCGGCTACATTGGGCGCGCTGACGGCGTATCTCGGCTGCGGCCTTATAAAGGGAATAGGCCCGGAGACCGCAAAGAACATCGTAGCTACCTTCGGCATGGATACTATCTCGGTGATGGAGAATCAGCCGGAAAGGCTTACGGAGGTATACGGGATAGGCAGAGTCAGGGCGGCGGCTATCGCTGCGTCCTACATGGCGCAAAAGGATATGCGGGACATCATGATAGGCCTTCAGGGGTATGGCATAACAGTAAGCCAGGCCATGAAGCTGTATAAGATATACGGCCCGCAGTGCCTTGAGCGGCTGAAGGAAAACCCGTACCGGCTCATAGACGACGTAGAGGGCATAGGCTTCAGGACGGCGGACAAAATAGCTCTGAACGGTGGATTCGCGCCGGATTCGCCCTTCAGGCTGAGGGCGGGGCTGCGCTATACCCTGCAATGGGCCTGCCGCGAGGGGCATACCTATCTGCCGAGAGAAAAGCTTATTCAGGTGGCGGCTGATATATTGGGGTCGGATACGGGCCCTGTCGAAAGGGAGCTGGATGAGCTGATAATAGGCGAAAGCGTAGTATATAAGGCGGTAAACAATACCGACGCCTGCTTCCTCCCGCATTTATACAGAATGGAGTCCGAATGCGCGGCAAGGCTCAACCTGCTGGCTGCGCCGAGGGAAAAGACATTGCCGTATTTCAATATAGAGAGCCAGACGGAAAAGCTGGAGACAAAGTATAAGCTGTCCCTCGCAGATGAGCAGAAGCGGGCTGTGCGCCTTGCGCTTACCAGAGGCGCGCTGGTCATAACAGGCGGCCCCGGAACAGGCAAGACCACCATATTGCAGTTTGTCAT
>CALCEX010000157.1 GCA_937900325.1 uncultured Clostridia bacterium
TATGCTGGCACAGCTGTATCAGACGGTATTCCATAAGGCCATGGATATGTCGGTGTCCGCCCGCTCCGGCCCGGTGCTGACCGTCATAGGCATACTTGGCGGCGCGTTCATAGGCGCGGCATCCAGCGGAGAGTTCCGCTGGCAGTGGGTGGAAGGCAAGCTCGCTTCCTTCCTTCGCGGCATAGCCGTGGCAATTTGCGCCCTTATAATTTCCGGCTGCCCAATGCGGCTGATGATACGCTCCGCATATGGCGACATAAAGGCTTTGCTGGGCGTAATAGCCCTCATGCTGGGCTGCGTAGTCGGCACTCTCATACTTAAAAAGCGCAGCCGCAGAAAGGACTAAACAAATGAAAAACCTTCTGATAACACTTTGCGTGGGCCTGATAATAGGCTATGTGGCTCAACGCTCCCGCTTTTGCCTCATAGGCGGCGTGCGGGATTATATGATAGTCAGGGACAAGTATCTGTTAAAGGGTATGTTTGCGCTGCTTATCACGGCGGCGCTGCTGTTCCTGGCGCTGCACCTTTTGGGCATCCACCAGGAGAATATGAAGAACTACCCCATGTTCATAAAGGACGCCACAGATCAGCAGACGATAGAGGCTTCTGCCTGCGCAAACACCAAACCGCTGTATCTCTTCATTAAAAAGGCAGGCGGACTGAAGTTCAACAGATGGGGCGCCAAGCTGGATCTCTCGGGCTACTGCACGATCGCGGGCGCGTTCATAATCGGCATATTGTCCGTATTGGCGGGCGGCTGCCCCCTCAGGCAGCACGTCAAGGCCGCCGGCGGCAACAAGAGCGCAATCGTGTATCTTGGCGGTTTTTATGCAGGCGTGATAGTATATATGCTGTTCTTAAACGATTTCTTCAAGGCGCTGTTTAATTAGCGGTAATACAAAAAAGGACGGTCGGATGACCGTCCTTTTTGCATTCCGTTTATTCCTCGTTTTCCTCGGCCTCTTCCTTGGGCTTTAGCGCTATTACGGCGGAGTCTATCTGGTGAGATTCGATCCTGTCTATATGGACTGTGATCTCATCCAGATCAAGGGTAATGTCCTGGGGACCGTCCACCGGTATCATGCCCAGCTTGTCAAATACCAGGCCGGTCAGGGTGTCGTAATCGTCGGAGGCAAGCTCAACGCCCGTTTCCTCCTCAATGTCGCAAAGCTCAACATTGCCGATCACGCGCCATGACGTATCGTTTATCTTCTCGATATGCGGATCTTCATTTTCGGGGTCGGCAGGCTCGTCGTTCAGCTCGCCTACCAGCTCCTCTATCAGGTCGTTGAGGGTGATGATGCCCACCATACCGCCATATTCATCCAGAACTACCGCAAGGGAGTTGCGGGTGTTCTTCATATCCCTGAAAAGAACGTCCGCCTTGATGGTCTCAGGCACGAAGTATGCGGGATGCACCGCTTCCTCAAGCACATTTTCTTTGGTCCTGTCGGTTATGCGGAAGTAGTCCTTTGCGTTAAGTATGCCGATTACGTTGTCCGTAGAGCCGTCGCATACGGGGTAACGGGTATGGCGGCTTTCATGTATTATTTCATCCCCCTCCTCCAGGGTATCGTCCGCCATTAAAGCGGTCACGTCCGTGCGGTGGGTGGCGATCTCGCCTGCCATTATGTCGTTGAACTCGAATACGTTCTGTATGAATTCCTTTTCCTGATGGTCTATGGTGCCCTTTTCGCTGCCGGCGTCTACCATCATACGTATTTCTTCCTCGCTTACGTTGTCATCCGCCTCGTTGGGGTCTATGCCTATAAGGCGCAGCACGAGGTTTGTGGAAACGGAGAGCAGGCCGACTATGGGCCTGAATATGGCGGAAATGAAGCTCAAAAGGCCGGATACTCCCAGCGCTATCTGTTCCGATTTCTTCATGGCGATACGCTTTGGCACGAGCTCGCCGAATATGAGGGTGAAATAGGAAAGCATAAGGGTTATGACCACCACCGCCATGTTTTGCAGGGTCCTGCGCGGAACGGTGACGCCAAGGGATATTATCCACTCCACCAGAGGGGCGGAGAAGTTATCTGCCGCAAATGCGCTGCCTAAAAAGCCGGACAGGGTTATGGCTACCTGAATGGTGGCGAGAAAGCGCGCGGGCTCCTTTGCCAGCTTGTAAAGCTTCTTCGCCCTGCCGTTGCCTTCATCGGCCATATGTTCGAGCTTGGTCTCGTTAATTGAAAGCACCGCTATCTCAGCGCTGGCAAAAATAGCGTTAAGTATGATAAGAGCAAGCTGGAACAACAACAATAGACCTATGGAATCGTCCATGATTTAAAACCTCAAACCTCTTTCTGAACTGAATGATTTTTTTAAAACTTCGCCAAAACTACAATAAACATGACCTGCGAATGAAATTCTTCCGCAAACCATGTTTGTATATCAAATGGGTACTGTGCTTTTTCTTCGCTTAGGGTTGGCGTCGTCGCCGGCGTCCATGACCGAAAACCTCCTGTCGCAATAATGCTTATTATCGATTATAGCATTTTCCTGAATTATGTCAATGGACATTAACGCCTCCCGGCCCCGCCAGAGGCAGCTTTTTATCCGAAACGGCGCCGCTACCCCATGCCATACCGGCGGCCCTATGGTAAAGGCGGATCCGATGTGATATTATAAGGCGATGAATATATTCGGGAGGCGGCTATGAAGCAGGGCGGCTATGCTAAGGAAATGGATAGGACAATAGCGTCGATAGAGGGCCGGCCCAAACTGCTGCTGCACGCCTGCTGCGGGCCCTGCTCCAGCGCGGTGCTGGAGCTGCTGGACAGGCACTTTGAGCTGACCGTATTTTACTATAACCCCAACATCGCCCCGGATGAGGAATATCACCGCAGGCGGCAGGAGCTGGAGTGCTTCCTTAAAAAAGCGGGATATCCGCATATACCTCTTATCGAGCCGGAATATGACCCGGCGGAGTTCTATGCCGCCGTAAAGGGACTCGAGCAGGAGCCGGAAAAGGGCGGGCGCTGCACCGAGTGCTACCGGCTGCGCCTTGAGATGGCCGGGAAATACGCCGCGGAAAACGGCTTTTCCTGGTTTACCACGACTCTTTCCGTAAGCCCCGTTAAGGACCCGGTGCGGATAAACAGCATAGGCCAGGATGTGGCGGAAAAATACGGCGTGCGCTTCCTCACGAGCGAATTCCGCAAGAGGGACGGCTACAAAAGGAGCCTTGAGCTGAGCCGGGAGTATGGCCTTTACAGGCAGGATTACTGCGGCTGTATATTCAGTAAGCAGGAAAGGGAAAAGCGGCAGGGAGAAAAAGGGCAAAAATAACAATCCCCATCCCTAAAATATTGCCCCCAAATACATAACTCGCAGATTTTGTGCATTTTTGGTAATGACAAGTAAGCTTGATTGTGATAAAATCAAATTGTAAATTATAAATGTAAATCAAAGGGTTGACATCGCCATGAATATTCGATCTATAATTTTGGCAGGCAGGCAGGCAGGCAGGCAGGCAGGCAGGCAGGCAGGCAGGTAATCTCTGCTTTTTTTGCGACCCTTGGGATAAATAGGCGCATTTAATACCGTTATGGAATGACCATAGCGGTATTTTTTGTTATTTTTCATTGAAAAATATTCAAGAACAAAAAAAGGGGGAAACTCAAATGAAAAAATCACTTGCGATCATGCTGGCGCTCATCATGGCGCTGGCGCTCGTGCCTACGGTGGCCTTCGCGGAAAATGAGGTAGCTGAGGGCGCGGCTTCCGGCGCTGAGCCCGCCGCCAACCAACCTGTTGCGGTCAGCGACTTAGCGGGGCTTCAAACGGCATTGAATAACGCCGCTAATGCGAACTCAGGCGATACCACGATCGAGCTGACGGCCGACATCACCCTCGTCACGGGTGAAACCTGGACGTCTGTATATGTGGGCGGCTACAACGGCGCGGGCGTTGTCACCCTGAACGGCAACGGCAATACCATCACCGGCCTGAACGCGC
>CALCEX010000158.1 GCA_937900325.1 uncultured Clostridia bacterium
AGACACCGATGCCGAGCAGCTCCGCACCCGCATAGGCGCGTTATAGAGATGCTCAACAACAAATAATGTCCGACGTAAGGTACTATGTGCTCTTTGCAAACTATGAGCAGGGACTGAAGCTGCACGGCATATTGGATGATGCCGGGGTGGAAAACAGGATAGCGCCCGCGCCCCGCTGCATACAGGGGGAGCTTTCCTGCGGTATGTCGCTGCTCATCGAAAAGGAGCATATTGAAGAAGCAAGGGCGGTCATAGAGGCCTCCGGGGCGGAGTATCATGATATCATCCCGCTCGCAGGGCAGATGAAGGCGCATAGGGATAGGTACTGTTAGGGACACGGCGTTATCGGCAAGGCCGATAACGCCGTATTTAAAATCGTTTCTGTGAATTTGGAATAACGCCGTATAAATGCTATCATGGGTTGGCCGGGCTCACCTCCGGCAAAGAATAACGAGAAATGGAGAAAAACAATGAAAAAGCTGATTGCCGTTATCATGATGCTTGCCATGGCGCTGAGCCTTGCAGCATGCGCTGCCCCTGCAGCTGAAGAGGCGACTGCCCCCGCTGCCGAAGAAACCGCCGCACCCGCAGAGGAGACTGCCGCACCCGCAGAGGAAACAGAAGCATTCCAGTCGTCCATACTGTTTTGCGGCTCCACTTCCCTTTATCCTATAATCTCTTCGCTGGCTTCCTCCTTCACCGAGGGCTTTGTGACCTGGGATAAGGTAGACGCTTCCTTCCCCGACAGCAACATTTCTATCTATGTAGCGCCCGGCGGCTCCGGCGTTGGCGTCAGCGCCGCTATTGATGGCACTGCCGACTTCGGTATGCTTGCCCGCGATATCAAGGATTCCGAGATCGAGGCTCTCGGCGCTGACTATAAGGACTATGTAGTAGCGAAGGACGCTCTGACTGTATCCGTGAATGCTGAGAACCCCATCTGCAAGGCCACCGATAACATGGATACCGATACTATCCGCAAGATATTCGCAGGCGAGATAACCACCTGGGATCAGGTAGACGCGACCCTCCCCGCAGAGGCCATCAACGTATATATCCGCGACCTTTCCGGCGGCGCATATGAAGTATTCCAGAAGTCCGTAATGGGCGAAAGCGAAGTTACTCCTGCCGCTACTCAGTCCGCGTCCATGACCGAACTTGCAACCAACATCGCGGGCGATCCCTGGGGCATCGGCTATGCCGGCTTTGGCGCCTACAACAAGGCAAACGCTGAAAAGCAGGTGCTTTTCGCCATGAAGGTAGACGGTGTTGAGGCAAACGAGGAAAACATCATCAGCGGCGAGTACAAGATCCAGCGCCCTGTCATGTTCGTTACCGGCAAGCCAGTATCTCCGGCGGCTCAGGCCTTTATAGACTATATCTTCTCCCAGACCGGTTACGATGTAGTAGTGAAGAACGGCTATATCCCTGCCTTCACTCCCGCTGCGTAATACTTCTGACATCGGTATAAT
>CALCEX010000159.1 GCA_937900325.1 uncultured Clostridia bacterium
GAAAACTCAAGATCATAAGCATTCTGCCGGAACATTACGCAGCGCACCAGCGCCCCTTCGTCCTTCAATGAAAAATAAAGATGCCCGGATGAATGCCGCTTGAATCCGCTTATTTCCCCGCACACGCAAACATTGTTCAAAAGCAGATCCCTTTTGAGCATACTGTTCACATATTCGTTTAGCTGAGTTACCGTCAGCTTGTAGCCGTTATCCAACAATGGTATTCTCCGCAGCCTCCACTGTGTTTTCCATCAGCATGGCGATGGTCATGGGGCCGACTCCGCCCGGCACCGGGGTTATATGCCCCGCTATCTTTTCTACCGGCTCAAAGTCCACATCGCCGCACCACTTGCCGTCGATTTTATTCTGTCCTACGTCTATCACTACGGCTCCCGGCTTTACCATATCCGCCGTGATAAGCTTTGGCCTGCCCGCAGCGGATATAAGTATATCCGCCTCTTTGGTAATGCTGCCCAGGTCCTCCGTTTTAGAGTGGCATACCGTCACGGTTGCATCGCTGTTCAGCATAAGAAGGGCGGCAGGTTTTCCAACCAGGCTGCTTCGTCCTATCACGACGCAGCGCTTGCCGGCTATATCTATGCCGGTGCTCTTTACCAGGTGCAGAATTCCCTTGGGCGTGCAGGGTATAAAGCCCCTGTTTCCCGTCATCAGTGCGCCTGCGTTTACGGGATGGAGGCCGTCTACATCCTTACCCGGAGAGATGCACGAAAGCACGCGCAGCTTGTCCACATGCTCCGGCAGCGGGAGTTGTACCAATATTCCGTGTACAGTGTCGTCGTTATTCAGCTTTTTTATAAGCTCCATGACCTGAGCTTCCGCCGCACTTCCGTCAAGATGGTATTCTTCTGTCTCTATGCCGTTTTCTCCGGCGCGCTTTTCCTTGGAGTTGACGTATAGCCTTGACGCGGGATCATCGCCCACGAGCACTACCGCGAGCTTGGGTATCACGCCCCTACTGCGCAGCTCCCGCACTCTGATGTTTATGTTCTCATATATGCTTTCAGCTATTGCTTTTCCGTCTATCAGCTTTGCCATCTGCCCTCCTCCGCCGCTTTTGCTCATTTCCTATATGATAACCCAAAAGCGGCTCTTTTTCCAGCAATAAAGCACCGCCTGCGATACCGCAAACGATGCTTTGCGTAAGCTTTTATGTTTTTCCATAAGGCCTATGCCTGTGGTTCGCCCTCTATTCGCTTGGCAAATGTGCCCAGCATGCCGTTTATGTAAGCGGAAGAGCGGTCGCCGCCAAACTGCTTTGCAAGTTCTACCGCTTCGTTTATGGATACGCCGCAGGGTATGTCGTCCCTGTACAGCATCTCGTAGATCGCCACCCGAAGCACGCAGAGATCTACCTTGGGCATACGCTCTATGCGCCACCCGATAGACAGCTCGTTGATGATGCCGTCTATCTCGGCTTCATGCTCCTGTATCCCCTTTAATACCTGTTCGGAGTAGATTATGTCCTCCTCCATGGGCTTCTCGGTGATGCCGGACTTGTCCAGCACATCCTCATAGGTTTCGTCTCCTCCGAAAAGGCTTGCGAAAGCAAGCTTCATGGCGACCTCACGGGCGGTTTTTCTGCTCATTTGTAAAAGTACCTCTTGACGTTAATTTTTTCTGAATAAACGGCTGAAAAACTCCTCAAGGCCTTCCTTGCCGCTCTTATCCAGCATGCAGCCGACGAAATAACTCAAGGCCGTAATGGCGATCAACAGCAGCGTGCGCCAGAAGCCTATGGTGAATATCAGCACCGTCAGCAGTATCCCACTCGCAATTCCTATTACGCGCCATTTATATTCCTTTAAAAATTGCCTGAATTCATCCATCATACGCTCCTCTGTTTTAAAAGGGGTCAGGCTTCAGCCTTTTTTTCGGGCTCGGTCGAGACAAGGATGCTGACGTTGCTCACCTGTATTCCGGTAATTGTCTGTATGTAATCTATAAGGCTGGTTCTGAGGGCTTCGGTAGTCTCGGGAATATTGGCTTCCTCTGCTATTACGATCCTCAGGTCGATCTTGAGCTTGTTATCCACCACCGCAATGCGGCTGTCGCACTTTTTGACGTTGCCGTTGGCGGTAGCGCAATGACGCTTGACCATATCGTCTATGGCCGCAAGGGTTATGCTGGAAACGCCCATCTCATTCTGCGAGATAACGGCTGCGGCGGGAGCCTGGTTCCTGGGCGCTCTGCTATTGAAGCCTATTATGAGCGCTGTGCTTATAAGGCAGAGCAGCAATCCTATGCCGGCCGTTATCCAGCCGTTTATGGCAGAAGCGTATGGCAGCGCGGCTATGGCGTTTACCATATCAGCCGTTATGAAGTTGAGCGCAGCGCCTATGAAGCACAGGCCCAGCGCAAACAGCGCCAGCATCACCAGCACCAGCAGGATCCTGTATATTACCTTAGGCTGCATAAATTTGACACCTCTGCATTAGTTTAGCTCAGATGAAGGAAGGCCTTATCAGCATTCCTTTTCTTCGGTCTCAGCGGGAACCGCGGCAGCCGCCTTTTTTTCAGGCTTCTCAAAAGCTATTGCCTGTACGAATACGTTTACAGCCGTCACATTCAGGCCCGTCATATTCTCGATGGTGCTCTTTACCTTGCGCTGCAGATTGGCGGATACCTCATGGATCTTAAATCCGTATTTTATTATGACGCTTATGTCTATTGTGGCAGTGTTGTCATTGATATCTACTTTTACGCCCTTAGTCATGCTCTTCTTGTTGAGCATGCCGGTAATGCCTTCTACCACCGTTCCGCCCAGGCTATCTACGCCCTCTACCTCGTTTGCCGCAAGGCTGGCTATTGTAGCTATCACATCGGGCGCAAAGGTTATCTTGCCGCCCTGTATATCCATTGCTTCCATGGAAATGCTCTCTTCAGTTGCCATTATGCATGCCTCCTTCAAGTATTTGATTTGTATTATAGCAGATTTTGCCTTTCCTGCATAGATAATGATCAGGATTTTGCACTTTAGTCACGAATTTGTCTATTTGCCGGTCATTACCTTTATATTTTCCGCAGGTTCGCCGGTTTCCTTCTTTGTTATTTCGAGTATCTGCGCCACCTGTTTTTCGCTCAGCTCATCTGCCTTTACCACAACGTTGACCGTACCCGCGTGAAACGTCACAGCCGCGTCCTCAAAGCCCTTTGCCTTGATGAGGCTCTCTATGATAAATTCCTTTTCCATGTTTTCCACAAGCGTCAGCTTTTGACCCTGCGCATCCGAAAGCGTCTCGTCGTCATTTGAGGACGCTGCTATCACCTCGTCCAGATACTCCATTTCGAGCTTGCGCACCTGCTCCCTATCATCCCGGAACGTGGTAAAATAATCTCCGGGTGCATACTCCGTCTCCTGTGTTTCCTCTGCGGGCTGAAGCGTCTCGCCATCGCCGGATCCCGTATTTGCGTCGTTTGTCATAAGGTTGAGCAAAAACGCCCCTGCGAACAGAACAACGACCACCATCAGCACCAGATATTTCTTTATAAAGCTTACCATTTTTTCATTCCTCCGTTCCGTTTATTCCCATTTCAAGCACCTCGACTCTGGAAGCTTCCACCCCCAGCACTGCCTGCACCGCCGACTGGAGCTTCATCCTTACCGATATATCGGCTGCACCCTGAGCTACAACTATCACGCCTCTCACCGTAGGCTGCCTCTCCATGAGCACCACAGCCTCGTTTTCGCCGTTCTGGTATACCGTTACGGGGCTTAATGATTCCGTCCGGTTCTCGCCTTCGCCATTATAGCTGCTGCTTTGGGTGATGTCGGTGTTCATCGCCGGAACCTTCTCCTTGCCCGTCTCATAGGTTATCATAACCTTTACCTTCCCGGCGCCCCTGACGCAGCTCAGCGTATCCATTAGCCTCTGCTCAAGATCATCCTGCTGAACCGTCTCAGGCTCCTTCCCGTCCTCATTTTGCTTTTTTCCCCCGTATGCCGGCAGGCAGAGCAGCAGGCAAAGCGCCCCAAGGCCGCAGTACACGGCTATTTCCAGCCGTTTATCCGCTTTCAGCCTGTCTACAAAGCTGTTCAGCAGCTTTTTCGCTCTGTTATCTTCCATTGGGCAGCACTCCCGTTATTATTCTTATGACAGCCGTAATGGTAACTATGTCCAGCGCTTTTCTGGCGCTCCTCTGCATACCGCCTTCAGGTATGGTGCATTTCAATATGTATGCCCCGCATGCTATCCCGACAAGCTGCACGCACGCAGAGTTGAGAATGCCTATCATTTCCCTCATTTCATCCTGCCCCCGAGGCCAGCAGCGCCGCTGCAACGGCCACAATATTCATAAGAACCGCTATCGCGCTTACGGCAAACATATAAGTGCAGCTGTCTGCCGCTGCCGTAAGCATGGCGGATATCCGCCCATCGTCGGCCACGGCGCATATGGCAGCAGTTATTCTCATGCTTA
>CALCEX010000160.1 GCA_937900325.1 uncultured Clostridia bacterium
AGTAACTGAAAAAAAGCACAACCGAGAATAAGCGGCCGGCATTGTCCGGCCTTTTTTGTATGTTAATTTTTAAGCCTCCTGCCAATACTAAAAGGACCATGCAAAACACAGGGAGGCTATAATGCTGCCAAACAGGACGTATAACGAATTAAACGAGAGCTGCTTTTCACAGACCGAGTTGAGCGAGGAGGCGAAGCTTCGTGCCGGCCTTTCCGCCAGGAAAAACAGGCGGAGCTCGCTTCAGCTTACCGCCGACAGGAAAGCGCTTGTTGCCATATACAAAAAAATACAGGAAAAAGAGGAGCAATGGGGTGCGCTCGGAGCATTGTTCCGCGATTTTTATATAGTTGAGAGAGCGTTGAACGGCTGCGATGAAAGGCCCAGACGCCTGCCGGTGCTGCTGCACGGCAGCCATGCGGGACTTCCGCGGATATACGGAATAGCCGCCTGCATGGCCGGCAGGCGAGACGGACGTATAGATGAGGCCACGATATACGCTTTTATGGAGGCGTATCAGAGCGTAACGCCGTTGACGATGGCGGAGGTGGCGGAGCTGCCAAATATGCTCAATGCGGCGCTTATAAAGCTGCTCGCGCTGGAATGCGGAAGAGCCCTGGAGGCGGAAAGCTCTATGGATACGGCAAAAGGGACGGCTTCCCAGCTTGGAAGGATAAGGGAACGGGCGCGGCAGGAGGCGATCATAGAAAGAGTTGACCTTGGGGAAGATCCGGTGCTGTGCGAGTGCCTGTATGGAATGATGAAGGAGCATGACGAACGGATAGCGGAGCTTATGACGGCAAAGCTGCAGCTGGAAGATAAGAGCATAGACGAACTTTGCGCCAAGGCTGCGGCGATGCGGCGGCGCAGCGCTCAACGGGCGGATAACGTCATCAGGAGCCTGAGATGTATAGGCGGGATGGACTGGGATAAGGCCTTTGAGAACCTGAGCATTACAGACCGGGAGCTGAGGAGGGATCCGGTATACGGCAGGATGGATGGACGCAGCAGAAGCTGCTACCGCGCCTCCGTACAGCGGCTTTCGGTGCGGCTCGGGGCTGCGGAGCAGGTTATAGCCCGGCAGGCAGTGCGCCTTGCCCAGGGCGGAAAAGGGAAGGAGGGCCAGGCGGGCTGGTATCTGTTTATGGAGGGCAGGGAACGGCTTTATAACGCGCTCAGGCCGGATATGCGCTTCAAGAAAAGCAGTGAGAATAAAAAACTCTGGCAATTCGAGATGTTCAATATAACCCTTGCCCTGCTTCTCATATGGCTTGGGGCGACGGCGGGTATAGCGCCGCTGATACTGGCCGTTATTCCCGCATGGACCGTGGCCTCGGGCTTAAGCGTAAGGTTGTGGCTGAGGTTCAGCCCGCGCCGTGTGATACCCAGAATTGCGGAAGAAAACCTTACGGGCGGCAATAAGACCCTTATAGTGATACCCACGCTTGTGACTGACGAAAAGAGCCTGAGGGCGGTATTTGAACGCATGGAGAGCCACTATCTCGCCACAGGGCTTAAGGGCTGCTATTACGCCGTACTCGGGGATTTCAAGGACGGCCCGAAGGAGCGGGAACAGGGCGAGGGCGGGCTTTTGCGGATGGAAAGGGAGCTTACGGCGCAGCTTAACAAAAAGTATCCTTCGGAGGATGAAGAACCGCTGTTTTACTGCCTGCACAGGCATCGCAGCTTTGCCATGGCAGACGGCGTATATATGGGCCGGGAGCGCAAGCGGGGAGCCATATGCGGCCTTGCAAGGCTTATATGCGAGGGGGAGAAGGAGCCCTTCTGCCTTATTACAAATGAATTGCCGGAGGGCATTGAATATTGTATAACGCTGGACAGCGATACCATACTTCCGCCCGGGGCGGCAGCGGAGCTGATAGGCTGCATGGAGCACCCTCTGAACGCCCCGGAGATATTCGGCGGAACGGTGCGCCGGGGCTACGGAATGATAGCGCCGCGCATGGCGTCCACCGCCCGGGGCGCAGCAAAGAGCTTTTTTGCGAGGATAATGTCGGGCTCTGCCGGTGTGGACGGCTATTTTCCCACAGCGCCTGAATTCTATCAGGATGTGTTCGGCCGCGGTTCCTTCGGCGGCAAGGGGATATTCCGCATACGGACATTCATGGATACCGCAATGCGATGGATACCCGAAAACACCGTGCTTAGTCACGATATGCTGGAGGGCTGCTTCTGTGGCTGCGGTTATGCGGGGGATATCGCGCTGTACGACAGCGAGCCCGGCGCATTCATACCCTGGTGGAAGCGGCAGCACAGGTGGCTCAGGGGCGACTGGCAGCTGCTGCCATTTTTAAAGGACTGGATAAAGGACGCGGATGGGGTGAAACGGGATAACCCTTTAAGCTGGCTTTCCAGG
>CALCEX010000161.1 GCA_937900325.1 uncultured Clostridia bacterium
CGGACTTATTATTTCCTTCCTGAACGTACCGCCGTTTATTGCGACCCTCGGCACACAGACCGTCGTTTACGGCCTCTCCCTGGTGTTCACCGATGCAAAGCCTATTGGCGGCTTTCAGGAGATATATTCCAGCCTCATCAACGGCCGCATAGGAAGCAGCGGAAAGGGCTTTTACCTGCCGTATCTGCTGTTTGTCGCGCTGGCGTTCGGCCTGCTGTTCTGGTTCATCTACAATAAGACCTGTATCGGCAAATATATGTATGCCATAGGCGGAAACGAGGTCGCGGCAGAGGTCTCCGGCGTAAATACGAAAAAGACCAAGATCATCATTTATACGACTGCCGGCATAATGTATGCAATGGCCGGCTATCTTCTGGCCGCAAAATCCGGCGGCGCATCGGCGGGCATGGGCAACGGCTATGAGCTCGAGGCCATCGCCGGCGCTACCATAGGCGGCGTTTCAACGACAGGCGGTATCGGTACGGTCGGCGGCATACTCGTCGGCGTGCTGGTGTTTGAATTCCTGAAGATCGTGCTTCAGTTCCTGGGCGTCAACCCCTACTACAACTACATTGTACAGGGCATCGTTATCGTAGTCGCCGTCGCTCTGGATATCAGAAAATACATCGCAAAGAAGTAATGAACAGAAAAAAAGCCCGGTTTTCCGGGCTTTTTTTATTTGTGTGCCGCTATACCGTTATGCTAAGCCTCTGGCAGCAGCCGCTGCCAAGGATGCTTTCCAGCCGCTCCCGGAAGGCGTCGAACTCACCGTTTGGCACAAAGGCAAGCACCGTCCCCGCAAAGCCGCCGCCATGCACCCTCACGGCTCCGCGGCCGTTAAGCAGCTTTTTGCAGATGGCTATGGTAAGCGCCATTTCCTGATGCTCGCTGCTTCCAGAGGGAATCACGTTCTGAAGGTATTCCCATGACGAATCGCCGGATTCATTGACAAGCCTCAAAAAGCTGTCAAAGCGGCCGTTTTTGAGCGCCTCTGCCTGCTCTGCTACTCGCCTGTTGTCGTCGAATATGTGCATCGCCCGAAGGACGGCCCTGTCTCCCGCCGCTGCCCTTACCTCGGGCAGCCTGGAGTAAAACTCCGCCTCGTCCACATCGCGAAGATATTCTTTGCCAAAAACGCCGCAGACCTTATGCAGCTCCTCCGGTATCGCCGCATACGCCTCTGTAAGCCCCGCATGATCTGCGCCGCTGTCCACTATGCACAGGGTATACCCGCAACTGTCGAAATCGTACTCTACGCGCTCAACAATGGGAGCCTGAGTATTTTTGAAGTCGATATACACCATGCCGCCCACGCTGGAGGCTGTCTGATCCATAAGGCCGCAGGGCTTGCCGAAGTATACGTTTTCCGCATACTGGCCTATCTGGGCTATTTCAACGGGAGAGAGCTTATTTTCAAAATACAGTCCGTTTATTATGCGCCCCATCAGCACCTCAAACGCGGCGGAGCTGGAAAGACCGGAGCCCGGCAGCACGGTAGAGCTTACCCTGGCGTCAAAGCCGCTTATGGGGCAGCCGCGCTGCGCAAAGGCTGCGGAAACGCCTCTCACGAGGGCGGCTGTGGTGTTCTTCTCTGCCTCGTGCAGCCCAAGGTCGTTTATGTATACCTCCACCGGGTCATAGCCCTGGGAAAATACCCTTATTACTCCATCATCGTTTTTACACACCGATGCGTTTGTTGCAAGGTCGATGGCCGCTGCAAGCACCTGCCCGTGCTGATGGTCGGTATGGTTGCCGCCTATTTCTACCCTGCCGGGGGCGGAAAATTCATATACCTTATCCTCTGCCATAAAGCCACCTTTACGCCTTATAGCCGTGGGGATGGGAGCTGTGCCACTTCCAGGCGGTTGAGATTATGGTATCTATATCGTCGAACTTAGGCTTCCAGCCCAGCACCTTCTTTGCCTTTTCGCTGGATGCTACAAGCTGCGCCGGATCTCCGGCTCTCCTTGGGGCTACCTTTGCCGGTATTGGTCTGCCGACGACCTTTTCCGAAGCCTCCACGATCTCCTTTACCGTAAAGCCAACGCCGTTGCCAAGGTTGAATACGTCGTTCTTCCCGCCGGACATAAGGTATTCCGCCGCCAGCACATGGGCCGAGGCAAGGTCGCATACATGGATATAATCCCTCACGCAGGTACCGTCCCGCGTATCATAGTCGTCGCCGAAGATGTCGATATGTTCCCTCTGACCGTTCGGTACCTGAAGCACCAGCGGTATAAGGTGGGTCTCCGGGTCGTGCGCCTCGCCTATATTGCCGTCAGGGTGCGCCCCGCAGGCATTGAAGTAACGCAGCGCGACAAAATGCAGATCATGCGCCAGCGAAGCCCAGTAGAACATATGCTCCATAGCGAGTTTTGTTTCTCCGTAGCAGTTGGTGGGCTGCGTATGGTCGTTTTCCATTATGGGTATCCGCTCCGGTTCGCCGTAGGTAGCTGCCGTAGATGAGAACACGATATACTTTACCCCGTGCTCTATCATGGACTGGAGCATGGTGCGCGTGCCTCCTATGTTGTTATCATAGTATTTAAGAGGCTTTACCATGCTTTCGCCCACCTGAGAGTTGGCGGCGAAGTGTATTACGGCGTCTACCTTTTCTTTGTCGAATACCGAGTCTATAAATGCCTTATCCCTCAGGTCTCCTTCATAAAACCTCGCCTTGGGGTGTACCGCTTCTATAAAGCCGGTTTCCAGATCATCCACAACGGCCACATCGTAGCCGTTGTCAATAAGCTCGTATACGGTATGGCTGCCGATATAGCCGGCGCCGCCCAGAACCAATATGGTTTTCATGGCATCTTCCTCCCTGTTTACATACTTATATTATAAATTTTATCAGAGTACGGCGCTGATAACAATAAGTTTTTATTCCGTTTTTGATTTTACTTGCTTATGAGCGGACGGTTGGGTATATTTATAATAAGGATCATGACCTTTGGGAAAACGCTTAGCGAGGTCTGATGAAGGAGCGATGAAAATCGACCGTATCGCTCTTTATGCAGATGAACTGACGGCGGAGCTTAGGGCCGATGGCTATGAGGTGATCAGCGGGCCTCGGATGACGGGGGACGGTTATTATGAAAGCTGCGTTGTTGCGATAGAGGATAATCAAATCGAGATCATCGTATGAAAGTGATGCTTAAATAATAAATTTCCAAAGTGAGGTGGAGGATACTATGCCGGTTTCCATTGAAAAGCGACCCTTTGGCGTTGCGGCAGACGGTCAGAACGTTTATTCCTATATTGTAAGGAATGATAGGATATCCGCAGAGCTTATAGAATACGGAGCTGCAATACGCTCCCTGCTGGTGAATAACGGCGGCAAATGGACGGATGTGGTGCTGGGGTATGATACTCTTCGGGAATACGAGGAAAGCGACGGTTGCTTTGGTGCGTGCATCGGCCGCGTGGGCAACCGCATCGGCGGAGCAACTTTTACTCTGAACGGGGAAAAATATCCGCTGGCAAAGAACGACGGCGAAAATCATCTGCACGGCGGCGTGCGCGGCTTTGACAAATACGTATGGCGGGCGGAAGAAATGCCGGACGGCGTTCGGTTCACACGCATATCGCCTGATGGGGAAGAGGGATATCCGGGTACGCTGTCAGTCAGTGTGTATTACCGTGTTCAGGATAATATGCTGATAATAGAGTACAGTGCTTTTTCGGACAAGGATACTCTTTGCAGCCTGACGAACCACAGCTATTTTAATCTCAACGGAGAAGGCTCCGTGCTCGGACACACGCTGCAAATCAACGCGGAAGAATTCCTGGAAAACAGCGCGGCGACGCTGCCTACCGGGCGGCGCCTGCAGGTTGCAGGCACGCCATTTGATTTTCGCATCCCCAAGAGTATCGGGCAGGACATCTGCCGTGATGACGTTCAGCTGCGAAACTGCGGCGGGTACGATCATAACTTCTGCCTGGCGGGAGAAACGGCGGCTGTGCTGCGGGGAGATCAGTCCGGCATCGTGATGACTGTGAGGACAACGCTGCCGGGAATGCAGATCTATACCGCAAACTTCCTGACCGAACGGCGCGGAAAGCGGGGAGCGGTCTATACGCCGCGCTGCGCGCTGTGCCTGGAGCCACAATACTATCCGAACGCTATGGCGTGCGCAGGCTTTGAAAAGCCTATACTGCGCAAAGGGGAGACCTGGCATCACTATACAACGCTGACATTTTCAGGGAAATAATTTAAAAAAACGGCTGATAGCTGCATTTCCGCCCATCATATAAAAAAGCGACCTGCCTGTGCAGGCCGCTTTTTGTGCGGCGGGGACGTCACTCGTCCTTAAGGTTATGCCCTGCGGCATAGCTTATCTTCAGGCGGTTCATGGCCCGGGCAAGGCTGGCCTCCGCCATGCGATATTCCGCCATGCTCTTTTTCTGCAAAAGCTCCTCCTCGGCGCGCTCCTTCGCCCGCCTCGCCCTGTTTGCGTCAATGTCCTCGGGATGTTCGGCGGAATCTACCAGCAGCAGCACATGGTTATCCTCGACCTTGATAAGGCCGGAGGATACCGCCGCCCGGTGAAGAATACCGTCCGGCGTGCGGAAGGTAAGCTCACCCGGCACGATGGCGCCTATCGCGTTTGCATGGTGCGCCAGCACTCCGTAGGAACCGTCTGTTGTGGGAACGGCCGCGGATATGCACTCTCCCCGAAAGAAGGGTCCCTCAGCCGCAAGTATATCCAGAGCAAAAACAGCCTGTTCCATCACGCGCCGCCCAGCTCCTTTGCTTTCTTTACCACATCGTCCAGCGTGCCGGCGTTGAAGAATGCCGCCTCGGGATAGCTATCCGCGCCGCCGGAGAGTATCTCGCCAAAGCCCTTGAGCGTCTCTGCTATTGGTACGAATACGCCGTGAATGCCGCTGAACTTCTCCGCAACGTGCATGGGCTGGGAGAGGAACCGCTGCATACGCCTTGCCCGGGCGATGGTCTTTTTGTCTTCATTGCTCAGCTCGTCCATGCCCAGTATCGCGATTATATCCTGAAGCTCGCTGTATTTTTGCAGCGTTTCCTGCACGCCGCGGGCCACGCGGTAGTGCTCGTCGCCTATAACGTTGGGCTCCAATATGCGGGAGGAGGAGGCGAGGGGATCTACGGCCGGATAAATGCCCTGTTCCGCTATCTTGCGGCTCAGCACCGTTGTGGCGTCCAGGTGTGAGAAGGTAGTCGCGGGGGCGGGGTCGGTAAGGTCGTCCGCAGGGACATATACCGCCTGAACGGATGTGACGGAGCCGCTGCGGGTGGACGTTATACGCTCCTGCATGGCGCCCATCTCATCAGCAAGCGTGGGCTGATACCCAACGGCGGAGGGCATGCGCCCGAGCAGGGTGGATACCTCGCTGCCCGCCTGCGCAAAGCGGAAGATGTTATCTATGAAGAGCAGTACGTCCTTATGCGTTGCGTCCCGGAAGTATTCCGCCATGGTAAGGCCGGAAAGCGCCGCCCTCATGCGGACGCCTGGCGATTCATTCATCTGCCCGAACACCATGGCGGTCTTATCCGCCACGCCGCTCTGATGCAGCTCGTTCCAGAGGTCGTTTCCCTCCCTGCTGCGCTCGCCTACGCCGGTAAACACCGAGTATCCGCCGTGCTCCATGGCAACGTTATGTATAAGCTCCTGAATCAGCACCGTCTTGCCCACGCCGGCGCCGCCGAAAAGGCCTATTTTGCCCCCCTTCGGGTAAGGCTCCATGAGGTCGATCACCTTTATGCCCGTCTCCAGCACCTCGGCAGAGGGACGTTGATCCGAAAACTTCGGCGGCTTGCGGTGTATCTCCCAAAACTCGCTGCCTTCGGGCACATCTCCCAGGCCGTCTATGGGCTCGCCAAGCACGTTGAACATACGCCCGAGGGTAACGCCGCCAACCGGCACCCGTATGCCGTGCCCCATAGGGGTCGCCTTCATGCCGCGGCAGAGGCCGTTGCTGGAGTCCATAAGCACGCAGCGGACGGTATTGCCGCCGATGTGCTGTTCTACCTCCATAGTGAGGGTGCGGCCCTCCAGCTCAACGGTCAAAGCCTGATTTATCGCTGGCATATCGCCGTCAAATCTTACGTCTATCACCGGACCGGATATGCCGGTTATCGTTCCATATGTCATATCAGCTCTCCTGATTGCTCTGCCGCTGTGCGCGGCTGCCTGCGGATATTTCGGTTATCTCCTGAGTTATCGCTGCCTGACGCGCAAGGTTATACCTTGCCCTGAGGGAGGAAAGCAGTTCCTCAGCGTTCCTGTTGGCGGAGCTCATTGCCTCCATGCGCGCGCTCTGCTCGGCGCAGAAGCTGTCCACGAGGGCGCTGTAAACGAAGCCCGAGATGTAACTGCGCATAACCCCATCCAGAACCACCGAAAGGGAGGGCGAAAATTCAAAGGGGCGGAGCACCGGCTCCTCCGGCTTCGGGCTGAAAAGGCGGCGGTGCAGCGGCAGCAGCCTTGTAAGCCTTACCGACTCCGTCATGGAATTCTTCATATCGGTATAAAGCACCATTATGTTGCTCAGCACGCCTGATTCGAACCCATCCAGCAGGACCTCGCTTATTTCACGCGCCCTGTGCATTGTCGGGTTCTGGGCGGTGTAGAGGAAGCTGCGCTTTATGGGTATATTGCGTTTCAAAAACCAGTGTCTGCCGTATTCGCCCACGACATACAGCTCGGTATCCGGGTGCTCCGAAAGCAGCTCCTCCGCCTTTTTCAGCACGTTCAGATTGTATGCGCCGGCCAACCCCTTGTCCGCAGTGACGACGAGACAGCCGTAGGTGCCGCCGCCGTATTCCTCAGAGTCGTCCGCATAAAAATACCTGCTTTTTACGTTTGTGTCCACCCTGAATATTCGCTTTATTTCCTGACGGAGGGCGTCAAAATACGGCCGGGTAAGGTCGAGCTCCTTCTTTGCCCGGCGCAGCTTCGCCTCGGATATGAGGTACATGGCGCGGGTTATCTTTTCGGTGTCGCTAACGCCGCCTATGTGCCGTTTTATTTCCTGTGCGTTTGCCATTTAGCTTGCACCTCCGGCGGTATATGCGGCTAAAAGCGCCTGCGCCTTATCCAGCACGTCCCGCCGCAGCTCATCCGTCAAAGCCGCGCCGCTTTGCAGCCGGTCAGTAATATCGGAACAGGCGGCAAAGCCTGAAAGAAGGTACTGCCTGAAGCTGCTTATCTCCTTGCACGGCAGCTTTTCGAATATATGCCCCTCCGCTGAGAGCAGAAGGACCACCTGCTGCCAGAGCGAGAAGGGACTGCTGCGCTTCTGCCGCAGTATCTCCATAAGGCTCCTCCCGTATTCCAGCTGCTCCTTGGTGGATTGATCCAGGTCGCTGGAAAACTGGGTGAATATCTCCATCTCTTTATATTGGGCGAGGGAGAGGCGCAGGGAACCTACCGCCTGCTTCATGGCCTGGGACTGGGCGGCGCCGCCCACGCGGGATACAGAGAGGCCGATATTTACAGCCGGCCGCTGCCCGGCGAAGAACAGGCCGCTTTCGAGGAAGATCTGTCCGTCGGTTATGGAGATTATGTTGGTAGGTATATAGGCGGAAACGTCGCCCGCCAAGGTCTCCACTATGGGCAGCGCCGTCATGCTTCCGCCGCCTAAGCCGGAGGAGAGCCTTGCCGACCGCTCCAGCAGCCTTGAATGGAGATAAAATACGTCCCCGGGGTAAGCCTCGCGGCCGGGGGAACGGCCAAGGAGCAGGCTGACGGTCCTATACGCGACGGCATGCTTGGAAAGGTCGTCGTAAACTATGAGTACGTCGCGCCCCTTTTCCATGAAGTATTCGCCCATTGCACAGCCGGCATATGGGGCCGCGTACTGCATGGAGGCGGAATCCCCCGCGCCGGCGCAGACTACTATGGTATATTCCATTGCCCCGCCCTTGCGGAGGAGCTCAACCGACTGGGCGACGGAGCTTGCCTTCTGACCTATTGCAACGTATATGCAGACTACGTTTTTGCCCTTCTGGTTGAGTATGGCGTCCATCGCAATCGAGGTCTTGCCGGTCTGCCTGTCTCCGATTATAAGCTCGCGCTGCCCGCGCCCGATGGGAAACATGGAGTCTATGGCGAGTATGCCTGTTTCAAGGGGGGTATTCACGGGTTGGCGTTCTATTATGCCGGGGGCGGGGCGCTCGAGGGGGAAATAGCCGGAGGATTCTATATCGCCCTTGCCGTCTATCGGGCTGCCCAAACCGTCTACCACCCTGCCGAGGAGCCCTTCGCCTACGGGCACGCCCGCGGTCTTTCCTGTGCGCATGACCTCGCTGCCCTCGCGGACAAGCTCATAGTCGCCAAAGAGTATGCAGCTTATGCTGTTTTCCCGTATCTCCTGTACCATGCCGCGTATGCCGCCCTCAAAGAGCAGTATTTCGCCGTAGCGTGCGCGGCTCAGCCCGCTCAGCTTGGCTATGCCGTCGCCTGCGGAGAGGACGACGCCGCTTTCCTTCGCGTATATATCCGGGATCCAGTTTTTAACCGCGTCCCTTATGAGGGGTATAACGGAGCCGCCGTTCGGGGATATATCCGCTATGCGGCTGTTGAGCTGATCCAAAAGATCCCGCGGGGTCCAGCTCAGGGTATCTCCGCCGCAGCAAAGCCTGAAGCCGGGCCCCATGCCCGGCTCAGGTATGAATTCCGGCTCAATATCGCCGTAGTTCTTTTTTACATAGGCAGCGAGCCAGGCCCATAGCTCATTGCCTGGCTTATTTTCGCCGTATATATATGCCTTCCCTTCAGGAATCCGTTTGTTCATCCTGCCTGCCCTCCAGCTTCTCCCGGGGGAATCTCTCGTTAAAGAGCTTATCTATGGCCTCCCGGGCTATGCCTGCGGCCTCCCTGTTCGCCTCGGCGATTATCCTCTGCCTTTGCAGCTCGGCCTGAGTGCGTGCGTCGGCGATGATCTTTTCCGCCTCGCCCCGGGCCGCGGCTTCCGCCGCTTCCCTTTCAGCATCGGCCTTCTGCTGTGCGGCCTTGCGCATAGCCTCAAGCTCAGACTCCAGAGCGGCCTCGCGGCGGCTGACCTCGGCATTCCTCGCCTCGGCGGCCTTTACAGCCTCTGCCGCGTCGGCCCTCTGCTTTTCGTAGCCTGCCTGCCGTTTTTCAATAAAGGACTTCACCGGCTTAAAGAGAAGTATGTAAAGCCCGCCGGTAAGCAGCACGAAGTTGAACATATGCAGCAGTATCTGCTGCCAGTCTATATTAAGAGGTACTCCCATAAAAGGCCTCCCGCTTTAGAGCACGAATATGATCATTATGACCACCAGCAGGGCGTATATTATGGCTGTTTCCATAAACACCAGACCCAGCATAAGGGTAGTCCGTATCTTGTCACCTGCCTCGGGCTGACGGGCGGTACCCTCGACGGCCTTGGATATTGCCATACCCATGGAAATAACTCCGCCCAGGGCGGCTACCGCTATGGCTATGCCGGCGCTGTACGCCTTGCTTATCGTCGCGCTTTCGCTCTGCTCCTGCGCCGCCGCATCCTCGGCGGGCGCATCCTCGGCATATACTGGGAGGGCGAAGGAAAGGGAGGCGAGCATGAACGCCGCCGCGAGAACCAGGGTAATCATCCTTACAGACTTTTTCATATATATCTCCTAAAAATGTTTTTTTGAAGGTCAGGCTTTTTTGATTTTTTTGGGCAGCGGTTCCGCCGCCTCGCCGTAGAACATGGTGGTGAGCATGGTGAGCACATATGCCTGAATGAGGGCGTGCATAAGCGTGAACATCACAGCCACTATCACCGGCAGCACGAAGCTCAGCGCCGTATAGTGATACACGAGCTCCGTCACGAGCAGCCCGGAGAGCAGCGCGCCGAACAGTCTGAAGCTCATGGAGAGCGGAAGGGAGAAGTCCTTGAGCGCCCTGCCTACGCCCTTCAGCCCCGCGCCCGCAGCGCCGCCGGATACTATGACAAGGTAGGACATCACGCCCAGGCTTATCGCCCCGTTGATATCCGAAAGAGGGGCGGGAAGGGCTACCGAGCGCCCGGCAGCCGTGACCGCCTGGAAGCCAAACAGCTCAAAGAGAGTGCTGAGAAACACATAGCTGCCGGCGCTGAAGGCATACGCTCCAAGGAACCTGTTGCGGTATGGGCTGGCGGAGGCGGCAAGACCGTCAAAGCAGGATACCGCCGTTTCGAGAAGGAGCTGGCCCTTGCCCGGTATCTCCCTGAAGCGCGGTATGGCAAAGAGCCTTATGAGCAGCGCCCCGAGGAGCAGCAGGCAGGTTATCACAATGGAGGACACCAGCCCCGGCGCAACGTCAAAGCCGGGGAAAAGCAATATCCTGTTTTCCTCGTGCAGCACCGCGTCTTTCATGGCGGTCTGCACATTTTCCCGCTCCGCGGAAGGGGATAGCAGGGAACCCGCCAGCAGCAGCGCGGCGATCAGGAGCCAAAGGACGATAAAGCGCGTCCTCGCTTTTTTTTCCATATTCTGTACTTACGCTTTCCGCGCCACAAAAACACGGCCCTGTGGGGGCCGATAAACTGACGCATTATTTATCGATATTATATTCTCATAACAGCCGTATGTAAACATAAAAATTTCGTAGATCGGGCATAAGCGCCATATTATATATGTGGATTTTTAGGATGCGCCGCCTTGTAAAGGCATGGGCGCTGTGGTATCCTCTTTTATGGATAAAGGACGAGGGCAGAATAAGGCGAAAAGGGAGAAGGACAAATGGATAAGACCGTGGAAATAGCCAAATGGCTCTGCGACAATAACGACGAATTCAGGAACCTCAGGACCGACGAAGCCCTTTACCTTCTTAACGGAGTAATGGTGATGGCCAAAATATTTCTATATGCAAACGGACAGGGAGAGCTGATGCGTGACGCCGTAATAACCGCAGGGAGGAATGGGATCAGGATCGCCCGCCTCGATGAGCGCAGGGCGGAGATCCGTGCCGCAAAGCCGGAGTTTTCCGGCGATGAACTGCATAGCCTGAAAACCATACTGCGGCGATTTTCTTACGGCGACCCGGCGGGGATAATGACGGGGCTGATGGAGGCGGAACCGTTTAAGGCCCACATAACGTCGAAAACCCCTGTTGAAATAGATATGAAGGATATACCTGAGCCGTTTTTGAAGTCCATGCGCATGATAAAGGAGCAGTTCAGGAACTATGCTTTTGAATACGGCGTGGTAAAGGTGAGCGGCCGGAACTTCCTGACTGAAAGGGGCTTTGAGCTTATGCCCGGGGAGTACGGCGAGATAAGCAGAGCCATGAAGGAGGATATGCTGGAGAACGACAGAATGTACAGGCTATCGAGGAACGAAAATGGGGATCTGATACTCTGGTGACGGCTTGATTTTCGTTTTTTGTATGAGGATCATAACGGAAGAAGTAAATTATCACTGATGGCGGGATATACATTATGAAATACAGAGATGCAGCATTGTTTTCAGACCTTGACGGAACGCTTTTTAACTGCCGCGGCGAGGTTTCTGCCGCAAACAGGAATGCGATAGAGAGCTTTATAGCTAAGGGCGGTATGTTCGGCATCGCCACAGGCCGCGCCTCGCAAAACGCCTTGCAGCACCTTCCCGGCGTAAATATCAACGCACCCTCAATAGTGTTCAACGGGGCTGCGGTATACGACTATGCAAATAAGCGATATATCCTGGAAAACCATCTCGGCGCCGAATCCGTGCCGCTTATAAAGGAGCTTGCGGAATGCGGCAGAAGGCTGGATATACAGATATACACCGAATATGAAATATTCTATGTAACGCCGGAGGAACGCTCATATGAGCCGTTTGTGGATATGCACCGTCCCTGCACCTTCTGTAAGGTCGAGGATATAGAGGACAGGCCCTGGCTCAAAACGCTTTTTCTGGGCGCGGAGGAGGATCTCGGCTATGCCGGGGAGCTTATAGCACAACGCGGCCTTGAGGATAAGTTCGACATAGTACGCGGAACGACCGACATACTGCCGGACGCAAAATACATAGAGCTTTTGCCGCACGGCACAAACAAGGGCAGCTGCGTAGAAGTCCTGCGCACGCTTCCCTCCGTTTCCGGGCGCGTTATAATATGCGTGGGGGATTATTGGAACGATCTTGAGATGCTGCAAAGGGCGGACGTGGCGTGTGTTCCCCGAAACGGCGCGGAAGAGATAAAGGCCGTAGCCCGTTATATAACCCCGGACAATAATCACGATGCAATAGCCTATATAATAGAAAACATCATACCCGGGCTGTGATACTCTGCAATGAGAAGCAGCCGGAGGATATGAAATAAGGCCGTCGTGCTTTTGCGAAGCTTATTATTTTTCATCGCGGTGAAGGGCGGCGTGCCGCTTTAACGCTTCAAAGGTTTCATCACTGATATCGTGCTCCATTTTACAGGCGTCCTTTGCGGCGGTTTCCTTATCCACTCCGAGCTTTATGAGGAAATTGGATAATGTGGTGTGGCGCTCGTACATCTTTTTAGCTATTGCAAGGCCCGCCTCGGTAAGAGTAAGATAGCCGTCGCTGTCCATTTTCAGATACCCGTTATTCTTTAAAATACCGACGGCCCTGCTGACGCTGGGCTTAGAAAAACCCATGTATTCTCCCACGTCAATGGAACGGACGTCCCCGCTTTTCTGAGATAAAACATATATCGTTTCGAGATACATCTCTCCTGATTCCTGAAGATGCATATAACCCCTCCTCTGATGATCCCGGGAAAAATCCTGTTGGTTAGCGTAAGCATACCATGAAGCCGGGCTAAAATCAAGAATCATACGGCAAAACCGATAAGGGGAGATGCAGGACCGCGATCAGGATGGAATATTCAAAAAACCTATTGACAAACCATACGTGAATGGTTATAATACGACAAGGTTAGCAAAAGCTAACCAATATTTTGAGACTCTGGTTAGCATATGCTAATGAAAGCCCCCCGAAAGGAAGGATGATATATAATGATGCCGCTTACTTTAGCAGAAGTCGGAGAAGAAAACATCATTAAGAAAATCGGCGGAAAACAGGAGATCAAGGCGCACCTTGAAAATCTCGGCTTTGTTGTCGGAGGAGTTGTAAAGGTCATCAATACCATCGGCGGGAATGTGATCGTAAGCGTCAAGGAGTCCCGCATTGCTATCAGTAAGGAAATGGCGCAGAAGATCATGATATGATTTTCTGCGGCAGCTGCACTTAGAACAATTTTAAGGAGGAAAACCGGCATGAAAACTTTAAGGCAGACAAAGGTCGGCGATACGGTCAAGGTCGTCAAGCTCCACGGAGAGGGAGCGGTCAAGCGCCGTATCATGGATATGGGGCTGACAAAAGGCGTTGAGGTATATGTTCGCAAGGTAGCGCCGCTGGGCGATCCGGTAGAGGTGACTGTACGCGGATACGAGCTGTCTATCCGCAAGGCCGATGCGGAAATGATCGAGGTAGAATAAAACGCAATGTTCGAGGGGGGAAGCCCCATATTTTTAAGAGTTCAGGTTATCAACTGCTAACCGAGAAAGAGAGGAAATGACTTATGGATCTGCGAATTGCTCTTGCAGGTAACCCGAACAGCGGTAAAACGACGCTGTTCAACGCGCTGACCGGCTCCAACCAATTT
>CALCEX010000162.1 GCA_937900325.1 uncultured Clostridia bacterium
GACATGGGGCTTAGTGCGTTCAAATTTTGCCTTTGCCATTTGAATCTTTTCCTCCGTATTCAGTAAGTTATTGTTTTATTCAGGCGCGTTTTTACGCGCATTATGCAAATCCTTTATTACTTGCCGAGTATCTTCTTCGCAATTGCGTCGCTGACCTGCTCATAGTGGTCAAACTGCATTGTGAAGGTGCCGCGGCCCTGCGTTGAAGAGCGCAGGTGTGTAGCGTAGCCGAACATCTCGGACAGGGGGCACTGGCAGTCTATCACCGTGGTCACGCCCCGGTTCTCTGTGCCGATGATCTTGCCCCTGCGGGAAGTAATATTGCCCAGTACGTCGCCCACGTATTCATCGGGCGTCACTATCTCGACGTTCATCACGGGCTCAAGCAGCACACAGCCGCCCTTTTCCATGGCCTCCTTGAGCGCCATACTGCCCGCTATCTTGTACGCCATCTCCGATGAATCCACCTCGTGATAGGAGCCGTCCAGCAGCGTCGCTTTGAAGTCCACCAGCTCGTAGCCGCCCAGCGCGCCGCTTCCCGCCGCTTCCTTTATGCCCTGCTGTATTGCGGGTATAAATTCCTTTGGTATGCAGCCGCCAACGGTCTTGTTTTCAAACACAAAGCCTGAGCCGGGCTCGCCGGGGCTGAATTCCACAACGCAGTGACCGTACTGGCCGTGTCCGCCTGTCTGGCGCACGAACCTGCCCTCGGTCTTTACGGTCCTTGTGAGGGCCTCGCGGTACGCCACCTGAGGCTGTCCCACCCGGCATTCAACCTTGAACTCCCGCGTTATCCGGTCTACGATTATTTCAAGGTGAAGCTCGCCCATGCCGGCTATTATGGTCTGGCCGGTCTCGTGGTCTACATAAGTCTTAAATGTAGGATCCTCCTCGGCGAGCTTTTGCAGCGTCTGCTCCAGCTTTTCCTGCCCCGCCTTGGTCTTGGGCTCTATCGATACCCGGATAACCGGTTCGGGGAATTCCATGGACTCCAGCAGCACCGGCCTGCTCTCTGCGCAGAGGGTGTCGCCAGTGCCCGTTTCCTTGGGGCCTACCAATGCGGCGATGTCGCCTGCGTATACCTCGTCCACCTCGGTGCGGCTGGCGGCATGTATCAGCACCAGCTTGCTCACGCGCTCGCGCTTGCCCTTGGTGGAGTTGTAAACGTATGTGCCGGACTTGAGCGTGCCGCTGTATACCCTGAAGAAAGCCAGCCTCCCGACAAAGGGATCGGTAACTATCTTAAAGGCCAGCGCCGCAAAGGGCTCGTCGTCCGCGCATCTTAGCTGTATTTCCTTTGTGCCGTCCTTGCTGGTCCCCACCGGCGCAGGTACGTCCAGGGGTGAAGGCAGGAAATCTACTATGGCGTTGAGCAGGGGCTGCACACCCTTGTTGCGGTAGGATGTGCCGCAGCATACCGGCACCAGCTCGTTTGCGATGGTCTTTTTCCTTATGCAGGCGATCATATCTTCGGGAGAAAGGTCGCCCTCGTCAAGGTACTTTTCCATCATCTCGTCGTCCGCGTCGGCTATGGCGTCCAAAAGCTCCGCCCTGTACCGCTCCGCGTCGGCGCGCATATGCTCGGGTATCTCCTCCTCGCGTATATCCACGCCCTCGTTGTCGTAGTACACCTCGGCCTTCATCCGGATAAGGTCAACCATTCCCACAAAGTCGGCCTCGCTGCCTATCGGAAGCTGTATCGGCACAGCGTTGGCGCCGAGGCGCTTCTTCATCATGCTTACAACGTTGAAGAAATCCGCGCCTACTATGTCCATTTTGTTCACATAGGCTATACGCGGCACGTTATACTTGGTTGCCTGGTGCCATACCGTTTCGCTCTGAGGCTCAACGCCGCCCTTGGCGCAGAATACCGCCACAGCGCCATCCAGCACTCTGAGGGATCTCTCTACCTCAACGGTAAAGTCAACGTGGCCCGGCGTATCTATGATGTTTATGCGGTGCTCCCGCCAATATGTGGTGGTAGCGGCGGAGGCTATGGTTATACCCCTCTCCTGCTCCTGTACCATAAAGTCCATAGTGGCGGCGCCTTCATGTACCTCGCCGACCTTGTGTATTTTTCCTGTGTAGAAAAGTATGCGCTCGGTAGTGGTGGTCTTTCCGGCGTCAATATGGGCCATGATGCCGATATTTCTCGTCTTTTCCAGCGGTGTAGTTCTGGGCATTTCCTTTGCCTCCTTTCTTTTGAAGCTATTGCCCCAACCAACAGATACGGCGTGCGATTGCACGCCGCGTCTGAAAATATGCTGTTGTTTGCTTTACCACCTGTAATGGGCGAAGGCGCGGTTGGCCTCGGCCATCCTGTGGGTATCTTCCTTCTTCTTGAAGGCGCCGCCCGCGTTGTTGCAGGCGTCGAGTATTTCACCGGCAAGGCGCTCCTGCATGGTGCGCTCGCTGCGGGCGCGGGCGTAGCTTACCAGCCAGCGAAGGCCAAGGGTCTGACGGCGCTCGGGACGGATCTCGATAGGTACCTGATAGGTAGCGCCGCCCACGCGGCGGGCCTTGACTTCCAGAACAGGCATGATGTTATTCATGGCCTCCTCAAAGACTTCCAGAGGCTCGCGGCCGGTCTTGTTCTTGATTATATCGAAGGCGCCGTAGCAGGCCTTCTGAGCGGTGCCGCGCTTACCGTCAAGCATTACCTGATTGACGAGCTTGGTAACCAGCTTGCCGCCGTAAATAGGGTCGTCCAGAACTTCACGCTTGGGTACAAATCCACGTCTTGGCATATTCTGTTACCTCCTTACTTCTTGGGGCGCTTTGCGCCGTAGCGGGAACGGGCCTGCATGCGCTTTGCAACGCCTGCGGTATCCAGAGCGCCGCGAATGATGTGGTAACGGACGCCGGGGAGATCCTTTACACGGCCGCCGCGGATGAGGACCACGGAGTGCTCCTGCAGGTTGTGGCCGATGCCGGGGATATAGGCTGTACCCTCGAGACCGTCGGTAAGACGGATACGGGCGATCTTACGAAGAGCTGAGTTAGGCTTTTTGGGGGTCATAGTACGCACTGCGGTGCAGACGCCGCGGCGCTGGGGGCACTGCTTCAGTATAGGTGAATTGGACTTATACTTTACCTGTTCCCTGCCTTTGCGAACCAACTGGTTAATAGTAGGCATTAGGTTTTCTCCTTTTCAAAATATATTTGTTATTTATATTAAGAAAATCCTCTGCAACCCCTTGAAGAGGAATTTTTCCCGATAAATAAGCTGCCGCTTCAGCGTAGAACGACCGTAAGCGCATACTCTACCCATAAAGTACAGCATTCGTATTCTACAACATAAGCGGCCCGCTGTCAAACGTTTTTTTATTGATTTTTCCCGGAAAATACTATATATTCCGCTCTTCCCGCCCCTGCTTTTCGGGCGCTGTGAAAAGGCCCTGCTTAAGCGGCTCCCTGGAGAATACCAGCCTGCTCATATCCTTGTATGGGCTTATCTCGAACCAGCCCCTTGCCTTGAATTCGTCAAGGCCCGGCACCTCGAATATATCCATGCAGGTAGTCTCGGAGAACTTTTTTATCATGCTCCTGCGGCTTGCCCGGCCTATGAGCCAGGTCCCGCCTACTGTTATCACAAACAGCAGCAGCGGCATATAGCTTCCCATGGCGGCTATGGCCTCGGCGGTCGGCGTGAAGTTCAGCACGGCCAGCATTATTATTGCCACGGTAAGGGTGACCGCCGCCTCGCGGTTGGAGGCTGCGTTGTGCTTTTTGCGGCAGCTGGAACAGCAGGAAAGCTGCACCGGCAGCATGGAGCCTATGCGGAGCTTTGTCTTTAGGCCTATGGCGTTCCTTCCCTCCCGCCTGGGCTCCGGATGGCCTATATCGGTCATCGCGTAGCAATCCGTCCTGTTTTTCTTTTCGCCCTTGCAAAGCATGCACTCATCGCCCTCGAAGAAGCGGGCGACCCCGCCCTCCGGCATAAGGCCCTCTATGGCGTCTATATCCGCCTTTATCCCGGCGGCGTTGTCGTTTGTAACGGTGCAGGACCTGCAGCTTTTCATGTTGAGCTTTCTGCAGTATTCCCCGCCGTACAGCGGGCAGTCTGTCCTTGTGTATTTTGCCATTTCTGTTCCTCCATACAACGGCCCCCATGGACGGCTTGCGCCCATGGGGTACGTTTAAGGCAATATTTACTGTTCGGTCGCGGGGGGGATATTTTCCTTCTCCCGTACCTCTACGTTGGGATAGCGTCTG
>CALCEX010000163.1 GCA_937900325.1 uncultured Clostridia bacterium
CAGGTCGTTGAGGTCGGAGGTTGCGAACCTGCCGCCGTCAAGCTGTACCATGGGGCGAAGCTCGGGCGGCAGCACCGGCACCGCGTCCATGATTATCCACTCGGGCTTGTTGCCGCTCTTTATGAAGGCTTCCACTACCTCAAGGCGCTTGATCGCATTGCTGCGCTTCTGCCCGGAGGAATTGTCTATCTCCCTGCGGAGCTCCTCCTCCAGCTTTTCAAGGTCCAGCGCCTGCAAAAGCTCCTTTATGGCCTCAGCGCCCATGCCTGCGCGGAAGGCCTTCGGCCCGTATTCGGCCTGAGCGTCCCGGTATTCCTTATCGGAAAGCACCTGCTTGTACATGAGAGGGGTCGTGCCCGGATCCAGCACTACAAAGGCCGCGAAGTACAGCACCTTTTCGAGGGAGCGCGGGGACATATCCAGCAGCATCTTCATGCGGCAGGGGATACCCTTGAAATACCATATATGGGATACGGGGGCGGCCAGCTCTATGTGGCCCATGCGCTCGCGGCGCACCTTTGCCCTCGTCACCTCTACGCCGCACTTATCGCAGACAACGCCCTTATAGCGCACCCGCTTATAGCGTCCGCAATGGCACTCCCAGTCCTTGGTAGGCCCGAATATGCGCTCGCAGAACAGGCCGTCGCGCTCGGGCTTCAGGGTGCGGTAGTTTATGGTTTCGGGTTTCTTTACCTCGCCGTGGGACCATTCGCGGATCTTTTCGGGTGAGGCAAGGCCAATCTGTATAGCGTCGAAATTGGTAAGCTCAAACAATTTCTTAATCTCCCTTCGGCCTTATTTAGTTCAAGTCGTCTGTATCGTCGCCGTCGTCGGAAATATCGAAGCCGTCTCCGTCGTCGGCCGCATCGTCAAAATCGAATTCGTCAAACTCGGCAAAGTCGCCGTCGTTTGCATACTGATCCGGCGTATCCTCAAGGCCCGCCATGTTGACGTCCATGGGCGTCACATCCTCGTCGTCTATCATCTCGCCGATCTTTATCTCTTCCTTTGTATCGCTGAGCACCTTTATGTCGAGGCCCAGAGACTGAAGCTCCTTTATCAGCACCTTAAAGGATTCCGGCACGCCCGGCTCAGGCACATTTTCGCCCTTGACTATGGCCTCATAGGTCTTTACGCGGCCCACGACGTCATCGGACTTGACGGTAAGTATCTCCTGAAGGGTGTTGGCGGCGCCGTAGGCTTCCAGCGCCCAGACTTCCATTTCGCCGAAGCGCTGGCCGCCGAACTGGGCCTTGCCGCCCAGAGGCTGCTGAGTGACCAGGCTGTAAGGGCCGGTGGAGCGGGCGTGTATCTTGTCGTCCACCAGATGATGCAGCTTCAGGTAGTACATATAGCCTACGGATATCCTGTTTTCAAAGGGCTCGCCGGTGCGGCCGTCGTAGAGCACCGTCTTGCCGTCCCAGTCCTTGCCGGCCTTTACCAGCATGGACTTTATGTCCTCCTCGGTGGCGCCGTCGAATACCGGGGTAGCGATGTCCCAGCCCAGGGTCTTGGCGGCCATGCCCAGATGCAGCTCAAGCACCTGGCCTATGTTCATTCGGGAAGGCACGCCCAGAGGGTTCAGCACTATCTGCAAGGGAGTTCCGTCCGGCAGGAAGGGCATATCCTCCTCGGGAAGTATCCTGGATACGACGCCCTTGTTGCCGTGGCGGCCCGCCATCTTATCGCCTACGGATATCTTGCGCTTCTGCGCTATGTACACGCGGACCAGCTCGTTTACTCCCGGAGGCAGCTCATCCTTGTTCGCTCTTGTGAATACCTTTACGTCTACTATCACTCCGCCCTCTCCGTGGGGCACGCGCAGCGAGGTATCCCTGACCTCTCTCGCCTTCTCGCCGAATATGGCGCGGAGCAGCCGCTCCTCGGCGGTAAGCTCCGTCTCGCCCTTGGGCGTTACCTTGCCTACCAGTATATCGCCGCTCTGCACCTCCGCGCCTATGCGGATAATGCCGCGGTCGTCCAGATTGGCAAGCGCATCCTCGCCCACGTTGGGTATATCGCGGGTTATCTCCTCCTCGCCCAGCTTGGTATCGCGCGCTTCGGTCTCGTGCTCTTCGATATGTATGGAGGTATAGACGTCTTCCTTAACGAGCTTTTCGCTTATCAGTACGGCGTCCTCGTAGTTATAGCCCTCCCAGGTCATAAAGCCTATGAGGATATTGCGTCCCAGCGCTATCTCTCCCTGATCGGTGGAGGCTCCGTCCGCTATCACCTGCCCGGGTATTACCCGCTCGCCCTTTACCACGATGGGGCGCTGATTGATGCAGGTGCCCTGGTTTGAGCGCTTGAATTTGATTATGTTGTAGGTCCTGTCGTTGCCGTCGTCGCCGGCTATCACTATGCGGCTCGCGTCAACGTGCTTTACGACGCCGTGCTGGCGGGAAAGCACCACTACGCCGGAGTCGGGGGCGGCCTTGTACTCCATGCCGGTTCCCACCACGGGGGCCTCGGGCTTGAGGAGGGGCACTGCCTGACGCTGCATGTTGGAGCCCATCAGCGCGCGGTTGGCGTCGTCGTTCTCCAGGAACGGTATCATCGCGGTCGCAACGGACACCAGCTGCTTGGGGGATACGTCCATGTAGTCGGTCTCGGTAGCCTTTACCTCTATTATCTCATCCAGCCTTCTCGCAACTACCCTGTCCTTGGCAAACCATATCCTGCCGTTCTCGTCGGTAACGGTGGGCTCGTTGGCCTGGGCGACTATGTAGTCGTCCTCCTCGTCGGCGGTGAGGTAAACTATCTCGTTGCTTATGCTCCTGTTCTTGCCATCCACCTTGCGGTAGGGCGCCTCGATAAAGCCGTAGCGGTTTATGCGGGCATATGTGGAAAGGGAGTTTATAAGGCCTATGTTGGGGCCTTCAGGCGTCTCGATGGGGCACATGCGGCCGTAATGGGAATAGTGAACGTCTCGCACCTCAAACGTGGCGCGCTCGCGGTTCAGACCGCCGGGGCCCAGGGCGGACAGCCTGCGCTTATGGGTAAGCTCCGCAAGGGGGTTTGTCTGGTCCATGAACTGCGACAGCTGGGATGAACCGAAAAACTCCTTTATGGCGGCCGTCACGGGACGGATATTTATGAGGTTGGAGGGCATTGCGGTCTCGGTGTCCTGTATGGACATACGCTCCCGCACCACGCGCTCGAGGCGGGTCATGCCGACGCGGATCTGGTTCTGGAGCAGTTCGCCTACGCTCCTTATGCGGCGGTTGCCCAGATGGTCGATATCGTCCGTGCGGCCTATGCCATGGTTCATGCCGAGAAGATAGCTTATGGAGGCGGTTATATCGTCGGTAATGATATGGCGGGGTATAAGGTCGTATACCCTGGCCCTGAGGAACTTCTTAAGCTCCTCTTCTTCCATATCTCCCGCTTCCTCAAGAAGCTTCATAAAGGTGGGGTAATGTACCTTCTCGTTCAGGCCGGCCTCTTCGGGGTCGAACTTCAGGTAGCACCCGGCGTCAACGAACAGGTTGCCGAGCACCTTTACCCTGGCGCCGTCCGGCGCTATGACGTATACGCCGTGCACGCCGGCGTTTTCGATCGCCTCGGCAGCCTCGCGGCTTATCGCTTCTCCCTCGGCGGCAAGCAGCTCGCCGGTGCCGGGGGCAATGACGTTCTCCGCCGCCGTAAGGCCGCTCAGGCGGGAGGCGATGGAGAGCTTTTTATTGAACTTATAGCGGCCTACTCGGGCCAGGTCGTAGCGCTTATCAAAAAACAGCGCGTTCAGCAGGCTGCGTGCGGATTCCTCTGTTGGAGGCTCGCCGGGGCGCTGGCGCTTGTATATCTCGATCAGGCCCTCCTCGGTGTTTTTGGTGGTGTCCTTTTCGAGTGTCACCTTAAGCCGCTCGTCCTCGCCCAGAAGCTCCAGTATCTCGCCATCCGAGCTGTAACCGAGGGCGCGCAGCAGCGCGGTTATAAAGACCTTCCTCTGGCGGTCGATCTTTACATACATTATCTCGTTGCTGTCGGTCTCGTACTCCAGCCATGCGCCGCGGTTGGGTATCACCTGGGAGGCAAAGAGGTGCTTGCCGACCTTATCTATGGATTCGGAATAGTATACGCCGGGGGAGCGTACCAGCTGGGAGACTATTACACGCTCTGCACCGTTTATGATGAAGGTGCCCTGCTCGGTCATAAGAGGGAAGTCGCCCATGAACACGGGCTGCTCCTTGACCTCGCCGGTTTCTTTATTTATAAGGCGAACTGTAACGCGAAGCGGGGCGCAGTAGTTTACATCCCTTTCCTTGCATTCCTCCACCGAGTATTTCGGATGGTCGAAATCTATGGAGTAATCCACAAACTCAAGGACGAGCTTTTCAGAATAGTCCGTAATGGGCGAAATATCGTCAAGAACTTCCTTAAGATCCTCCTCAACAAAGCGCTGATAGGAATTTTTCTGAACCTCTATCAGGTCGGGCATATCAAGAACTTCATTGATACGGGAAAAGCTCATGCGCTTTTTCTTGCCCATGTAAACCTCATGCACCATCGCGTTCACTCCTTATACTTTGTTATTACCATATAACCATGGATTATATTATCGGCGCGTCACTCCATATGATCATTTCCATTTTGTGGGCACAGGATACCCCGCATGATTTTTATTGGGAAAATCAACTGTAAAAAAGCCATTCCCCGCAATATACCATGCTAACGCAGTATACTATTGTAACACTGCGTGTCAAGGTTGTCAACGAGAATATTGGCCTTTCTTAATATTTTTTATATTCAGCTTGCGTTCGGCCGGTCCACTGCGGACCGGCCCCGCTTTTTTACGCCTGCTTTACCCGGGCGAATATCATTCTGCCCGCGGAGGTCTGCAATACGCTTGTGACCGTAACGTCCACCGTTTCGCCCACGAGACGCCTGCCGTTTTCTATGACTATCATCGTGCCGTCATCCATATAGCCTATTCCCTGGCCGGCCTCCTTGCCCTCCTTGACCACGAACACGCTCATTTCCTCGCCGGGCATCGCGATGGGCTTGAGGGCGTTTGCCAGCTCGTTTATATTGAGCACGGGCACCTTGCGCACGGCCGCCACCTTGTTAAGGTTATAATCGTTGGTCACGACCACGCCGCCAAGCTCCGACGCAAGGAGTATGAGCTTTGCGTCCACCTCGTCCACATCCTTATAGTCGGTGCTTACCACAGTTATGGGAACGGACTTTTTATCCTGCATTTCCTTGAGTATATCCAGTCCCCGCCTGCCCCTGTTGCGCTTGAGGCTGTCTGAGCTGTCTGCGATATGCTGAAGCTCCCTGAGCACAAAGCTCGGCACTATTATTTCGCCCTCGATCACTCCGGTATCGCATATGTCCGCGATGCGCCCGTCAATTATTACGGAGGTATCCAGAAGCTTTGGCCGCGCCGGGCTGCGGGTCTTGCCGTGGCCGCCCGCAGCAGGTATGGGAAGCTGCCCCTTTTTCCTGCTCATGACGCTCCACCCAAGGTATCCGAAGGAGATATACAGTATTACGTCTATTACCAGAACTACCCAGGCAGGCTTGAAGCGCGCAGCCAGGGTGCTCGCAAGATACGCTATAACGAGCCCCGCCGTCAGGCCGCAGGCGCAGTACAGAAGCTGCCCCGCCGGCATTGCCGACATACCGGTCTCGACATGGCTTATGGCGGCGGCAAGCGGTTCGGCAAATAAAAGATTGAAAATGATTGCAATAATAATACCCGAACCCACAAACACAAGCGCCAGTCCCCATGGGAGCATGCGTTGATACAGCGTAAGCCCCTCCGGGAAGGTGACTACGCTGTTTACAAGAGCTACAAGTCCAACGCCCGCCGCGGCTCCCGCCAGAGTGAGCAATAGTCTTGCGACTTTTTTAGCCAATTTCAAGTTCCTTTCGTTTAACGGCCCATGGCCTTATTTTTTTACGGCTACCCTATGATATCCCGTATCTCGTCTATATCCCTGCCGCTGGCAGCCGAAAGCTCGGCGGAAAGCACCTGCCGGGCGGTTATGAGCATTTTTCTGTCCCCGGCGGAGAGGCCCTTGAGGCAATCCCGTCTTTTAAGGCACTTTATAACGTCGGCAATGTCGTATATATCGCCGCCCTTGAGCTTTGCAAGGTTGTCCCGGTAGCGCTGGTTCCAGTTTTCGTTTTCCGTGCATACCGCCGCCGCGTCAAGGTATTCAAATATCTTATCGCACTCAGAAGGGTCTATCACGGGCCTCAGGCCGACGCTGCCGGCCGAGGCTACCGGCACCATTGCCGTAAGCTTCGATGTAATGAAACGCAGGATATAATAACTGGCCTTCTCGCCAAGCATGTCCTTTTCCTCAATGCTTTCCACGATACCTACCCCATGCATGGGGTAAAACACGCTGTCGCCTACATCGAACACCTTTTCCTCCCTTTCTCCGTTCATGTGTGCTTCGGAAGGCCGATCCGAAAAATGGGTATACCCTTCCACATCATATATTAACTATACACTCCCTTATGGTTCTTTGTCAAACAAAATGCCCTGTTTTCCTGTTTTTTCCGGTTATTGCGCTCTTTCGTCCCGGCCCGATATCACGGCGCCGCGTACCGTTACCGAGGGGCTGCCGACGCAGCTTCCCCCGGGCATTGAGAAGCGCAGATCTCCGCCCACCCGCGCTATGGATCCGAGCAGCTCCGTAAAATCCCCGCTCAGCGTTATCTCGTTTACGGCGCGGACGTCCCTGCCGCCCTTTATCAGCCTTCCCCTGCACAGCACCGAGAACTTGCCGCTCACCGGGTTCACCCCGGCGTGGAGGCCGGAAAAATCCGTGATGAGCAGGCCGTCTCCCAGCTCGCCTATGAGCTGGGCCAGCGTGCCTTCCTTTGGAGCTATGTAAAAGTTGGTTATCTTCACGCCCACCGGCGAGCCCGCGCTGCTCCTGCCGCCGTTTGAGGTGGAGCTTACCCCCGCCTTCTTCGCGGTCTTGAGGTTATGCAGCAGCGTCATGAGCCTTCCGTCCTTTATCACCGCCTTGGCTATTGAGGGAGTCCCCTCGTCGTCGAAGGGGCTTGGGTTGATCGGGTACAGCGGGTCGTCTATCAGCGTGACGCTCTCCGCCGCTATCCTCTCTCCCTCCCTGCCGTTCAGGGGCGAAAGGCCCTTCTGGGTGGCGTCGGCGGAAAACATTCCCGCAAAGGCGCCCAATATGCTCGCCATTGCGTCGTTTCGGAGTATTATATCGTACCTGCCGGGCGCAACGGGCGCGGGGTCCATGGCGGCTATGGCCTCATCGACGGCCTCCCGGGCGCAGCCCGCTATATCCAGCGCCTTTCCGTCAGCGCGGAATGCAAAGCCATCCCGCATCTGGCCATTTTCCTCCAGCACCGGCTCCACATAGCAGCAGGATACCCTGTCGCTCCTTTCGGCCCTGAGGCCCAGTGTGTTGTATATGCAGAACCTGCCGCCCGCGGTGACCACCTTGCAGCAGGCCACCCGCTTCACCCGGCCGTCGCACCGCTTGGTCTCCCTTTCCAGCGCCCGGCATAGCTCTATCTTTTCGGATTCGTCCATATCCTTCAGCGCGTCGTCCTTTTTCGGTATTTCGGGATATTCCGCAGGCTCCGCCATGGGGTGTATATCCTCGCTCCTTACCGTTTCCGCGTTGTCTATGGCCTCCTCCACAAAGCCTTCGGGGTCATCCATGGCTTCGGTATAAGCGTAGCCGTTCTTCCCGTCCTTCTGCACCCTTATTCCCAGGCCGAAGGATGAGCTTACGGTGTAGTCGTCCACCTCGCCCTCCAGCACGCCCACCGAGAACTCGTCCGCCTCGTTTATGCATACCTCCGCGCCGCCGCAGCCCTTTTCCATGGCGATGGTCATTAGCCTGTGGGCGTATTCCTTCATTCTCTCGTCCGCCTTTATTTCTGCCCTCTGTTCCCTGTCAAGCCCGCTATGCATCACAGCCTGCCTCCCTTTCCGCCGACGGTCATGCCGCTCACCCTTATCCTGGGCTGCCCTACGTTTGTAGGGACGCTGCCGGAGCGCGAGCCGCACATTCCGTGGCCAAACCACATATTCATGCCTATCCGGTCTATCTTCATCAGCACGTCCGCGCCGCGGCCTATAAGGGCCGCGCCCCGCACCGGGCAATGTATCCTGCCGTCCTTTACCCAGTATCCTTCCAGCACCGAGAAGTTGAATTCGCCTGTCAGCGGGTTCACCGAGCCTCCGCCCATCTTTGCCGCGAAAAGCCCTTCCCCCATGGTCCTTATCATCTCCTCCTCATCGTCGTAGCCGGGGGCGAAGAAGGTATTGGTCATTCTGGAGGTGGGGGCGTATTCATAGCTCTGCCGCCTGGCG
>CALCEX010000164.1 GCA_937900325.1 uncultured Clostridia bacterium
TGCGGGTCATAGGCGCAGACAGCAGCCGCTGCACAGGGTATATCTTCAACAGCGCCGACGTGCCCCTTCAGGGCAGGCTGGAAGGCAAGCTGCCAAGCGCCCGCGGCAGGCTGCTGATACTTAACGGCATACCCGCAGACGAGCGCATACAGGACGCCTCCATGATACGCTTAGGCATAGCGGCGGGCAAGCGGGCGGAAGCCGAGGGCGGCATATACCACCCGGCGGCCAGCGCCGAGTTCGACAGGCTCACGGGCGGCGAATCCTCCCGCATACAGCTTCGCTCCATAATTGCAAATGCCATGCTGGCGCGGAGCCTGACAGAATAACGTACAGCAAAGCTTCCCTGACGATATCAGGGAAGCTTTTGTATTGTTCGGGCGCCTACGCCGCCTTTTGCGTCCCGTTCACATCTATTATGGTATCCCCCTCAAGCCGCAGCTCGCTCACCGTAACGAACTCATAGCCCTGCGCCTGCGCCGTTTCTATGAGGGTTGGCAAGTACTCCTTTATTTTATACCCGTTGTTATGGCAGAGTATTACGCAGCCGGGGTGAAGCTTGGGTATTACCGCATCCAATATGGTCTGAGCGCTGCGCTCCTCCTTCCAGTCGATGGTATCTATATCCCACTGCCAGACCTCATAGCCCATATCGCGGACGGTGGTTATGACATTGTCGTTATATTCGCCGTATGGGCAGCGGAAGGCCTTTGTGCGGTAGCCCAGCAGCTTTTCAATGGTATTGTCGTAGCTCTCCAGCTCCTTGCGTATATCCGCCGCAGAAAGCTGGTTCATGTGCGGATGGGTGGCGGAGTGGTTACCCACCTCGTTGCCCCGTGCGGCGATAGCCTTTACCTTTTCCGGGTACTTATCAGCCCAGAAGCCGCAGAGAAAGAACGTGGCGTGAATGTTGTATTTATCCAGTGTATCCAGAATGAAATCCGTTTTGTCGGCCTCCCATGCCGCATCAACTGTCAGCGCGATCTTCTTGTCGCTTCTCTCAACGCTGTAAATGGGCAGCTCGCGCTTTTTGCCGGCCAGGACCTCAAGCTCGTATTCCTCCACGTTGCGGAAGCCGTTTGCGGCCGCGGCGTTTGGGGCGAAGCTCAGAATCAGTATTATGGCGGTAATTAGCAGGAAAAGAACGGCGGCGGCTATTATCAGCGTTCTCTTTGTCAGAACCAGTATTTTCATTTTCGGAAAAGACACCTCCAATTCGGCGTTTTTTGTATTCAGTGGTTAAATATATGCTCAGAACGCGCTATTTTTACCTCTTTGGGCCCATTTTCGAGAATTAAATGCCTGAGTTGACTGATCTGCCGGAGCTTTGTGCCATTGCCGCCAACGCCGCCCTTATAAAAGAATTATATCGGCGTCTTTGCGCTATACGTATTTTTTCATATGCCTGAGCGCATTTTTTTCAAGCCGGGATACCTGCGCCTGGCTTATGCCTATCTCCTCGGCCACCTCCATCTGGGTGCGCCCCTGAAAGAAACGAAGCTTTATGATGTTT
>CALCEX010000165.1 GCA_937900325.1 uncultured Clostridia bacterium
TAAGAAACTCCGCATACGCAGCCTGAATGATCCCGTCATCCAGGGAGTGATCTCTATTTGCCATGTTTCCACCTCACGCTCTTCAATAACAGCACTATTGATAACGGCGTTATTATAGCGCCGCTTCCGCGGCTTGTCAATGCGTATTGCGTACTTCTCCGCAAAAACGCTCCTTGACAAATCTCGTCTCAACTGCTCATTGATAAGGGCGAGCTTATATGACATGATTTTGATCAAATCCTCCTTCTCGGCTGGCTCGACCGTATCCCCCAGCAAGGTTGGAACCGGCACATCGAGACGCACCCTCGCACTTCACGGAATCGGACGATAATCAGCCGAACCGCAAAAGGTCGCGCGAAGCCGCGCACCGGCCGCATGATACCGCGAATCGCGAAACGGCGCAATCCATACGCACAGACGGCGGATACTTCACAAGGCCGGCAGCATTTATCACTTCATTCTCCGGACAAGGAAATACCCCGCTTGCAGAAGCTGACGCCCGCTGTGCTGCTCGATCTTGTGAACAGGGTATATGTCTGCGCTCCCGGCAAGAGCGACGGATATCGCGCACAGGATGTGAATATCAGCCTTGCCTGTATTGGGTTCCTGTCCCCGAGCATTCCTTCCGGGATGGTCAACCATGCATAAAAAGCAGAACAGCGTGACTTTCGTCACGCTGTTCTCTCTTAAAATGTGAAGCACGTCTTATGAGGTGCTGGCCCGTGAGCGTCCTTTTGTTTATCCGTTTTTTTACCGGCAAAGCTCCTCTGCCATTCTCTCTATTGCTTCGGCGTTTTCCTCCGTCATTGCCGAGCGCAGCGTCACAGTAGTGTCGATGTAGCTGATATTCCTGCTCTTCTCGAACATTGCCTTCATTATCCTGGCGGCAGTGGGCGCCCATGTACCGTTCTCGATGAAGCCGAGTGTCCGGTTCTGATAATTGCGCTCGGTAAGGTGGTCGATAAACTGCTTCATGCACGGAAAAATATCCGCATTGTAAGTCGTAGTGGCCAGTACCAGCTTTCCGTAGCGGAAAGCGTCCTCAACGGCCTCCGCCATATCGCAGCGCGCAAGGTCGCTTATCGCTGCCTTGCAGCCCCTTTCCTCCAGCTTTTTCGCCAGCAACTCGGCCGCCGCCCTGGTGTTGCCGTATATGGAGGTGTAGGCTATGCACACTCCGCCGCTTTCCACGCCATATGAGGACCAGATATCATAAAGGCCCGTGTAATGGCTCAGATCGCCCGTGAGCACGGGGCCGTGCAGAGGGCATATCATCCTTATATCCAGCGCCACCGCCTTCTTGAGCACGGCCTGCACCTGCATACCGTATTTGCCCACTATGCCGATATAATAGCGCCGCGCTTCGCAGTCCCATTCCTTATCCCGGCAATCCAGCGCGCCGAACTTTCCAAAGGCATCGGCCGAGAACAGCGCCTTATCCGCGCCGTCATAGCTCATCATCACCTCTGGCCAGTGCACCATGGGGGCAAATAAAAACGTCAGCTCATGCCTGCCCAGAGACAGCGTCTCGCCGTTCTTTACGGCAAGCTTGTTTTTGCATAGGCCCTTGCCAAAGAACTGGTCTATCATTTCAAACGTCTTTGCGTTGCCCACGACCGCAGCCTCGGGATATGCGTTTACAAACCTATCTATATTCGCAGAGTGATCCGGTTCCATATGGTGTACTATAAGGTAGTCCGGCTTTCTTCCCCCGAGGGCGTTTTCCAGATTGGCAAACCATTCCTCGCCGAAATGGGAGTCTACCGTGTCCATTACGGCGATCTTTTCATCAATTATCACATAGGAGTTATAGGACATACCCTCGGGGACGATATACTGCCCCTCAAAAAGATCGATGCTGTGATCGTTTACGCCGATATAGCTGATATCGTTAGTCACATTCATGCTCTTTTTTCCTTTCAACCTTATTTCACCTGATATTACCATAAAGCCTACGTTTTTTCAATGCGGAGAAACAGCAAAAAGCCCCGCGGGGTTCTCCTGCCGCGGGGCGGGGTTCTCAGTGGATAGCCGCTGCATAGGCGGAAACATCGCCCTTGGATACGCCGTTTTGAAAGGTCATGGAGTAGGCATAGCCATCGTCAGTCCACACGGCGATGTATACCATACCGTCCCTGCCGCGGGTGTCTATATGCAGGCTTTCGCTTTCAATGCCGCTCTCCTCGGTATACTGGTTATAGTCGCCGCTTATGTCGTCCGTACCCTTGGCCTTGCGGAAGCGCATTATCTCGCTTT
>CALCEX010000166.1 GCA_937900325.1 uncultured Clostridia bacterium
GCCACTTTTTTGTTAGCCTCATATTATTTATGGGCAATGATTATTTATCCAGGCCCGCTACGTAATCGAGGACTTCATTAACGCCGTTTACGACAGCGCCGGAGCTTACGGAAGCGCCGCTGACGGAGTCCACGTTGCCCTTGAGGGTGAGAGGAGCGGACAGGCCCTTGAATTGCTCGGTGAATGCGGGCTCCTTGGTCTTTGCGCCAAGGCCTGCTGTCTCGGAGAAGTTTGCACCGCCCACGTTGATACCGGTAATAACGCCGTTGCAGTCAACGCCGACTACTATTTCTATTTCTCCGCCGTAACCCTTTACGGTGATCTGGGCGGCATAACCTATGGTTTCCCCGTTTGCAAGTCCCTTGTAGCAATAGTCGATGTCATCGTTATCTACTGTCAGCTCTTCAAAATCCGTAGCATCGGGGAGGACAGCGCGGCGCGCTTCATCGGCGGCAGCAAGAGCCTGCTCCTTGATTACGGGCGCAGTGACTTCATTGGTAAGGCCAAGCGCACAGCCGGCGATGAGGGCGATGAGTCCGAGAACTATCCAGGCGGGCCACTTTTTATCCATGATCAGAAAACCTCCTCAAAATGAAAAAAACAAAATTATATATGTTTTGCAAATCAACGTTTTTATTATAGCACAGTTGATAACGGGATTCCAGCAAAAATGATAGATATTTATTTCACGCACTTTTGCATGATGTAAACAAAACAATCAAGCTGCAAGGGCAAAAAAATCGCCGTATCAAATAAGGATGAATGATGTTATAATCAGAGAATGAAGAAATTTGCGAAAAAAATATATGGTTTTCTGGCGATCGCCTGTGTTTTCGGTATTTGCGGCTGCGGCGCCGCCCCTGCGTACAATTCCGCCCTTGGCTTTTACATGGATACGGTCATAACAATAACCGGATATGCGGATAATGAGATACTTGAGGATGCGGTGGCGTTGTGCGGCGAATATGAGAAAATATTCAGCAGGACTGTCGAGGGCAGCGACGTATGGCGGATAAATCATGCGGAGGGCAGCCCGGTCCGGGTATGCGGCGACACGGCGGAGCTGCTGGCCATGGCCCTCGATGTATGCGAAAAAAGCGGCGGCGCGCTGGATATAACCATAGCCCCCGCAAGCGATCTGTGGGACTTTAAGTCGGAACGGCCGGAAATACCGGACAGAGATAAACTGAAGAGCGCGGCGGAGCTTGTTGACTATACCAGGCTGAAGCTCCAAGGGGATATGGTCACGCTTCCTGCCGGCATGGCAATAGATCTTGGCGCTGTGGCCAAGGGCTACATAGCGGATAAGGCGGCGGGGTATTTAAAGGAGCAGGGCGTTGCAAGCGCTATACTTAACTTCGGAGGCAACGTCATAGCTTTAGGCGGCAAGCCGGACGGAAGCAAATGGTCGATAGGAATACAGGATCCGGAAGAGGAAACCGGCAGGGCCGGGTACAGCGTGATGGTGGCGGATAAGAGCGTGGTCACAAGCGGCATATATCAGCGGGGCTTTGACAGGGATGGAGTAAGGTATCATCATATACTCGACAGCGCCACAGGGTGGCCTGTTCAGAACGGCCTTGCATCCGTTACCATAATAGCGGACAGCTCTGCCATGGCGGACGCCATGTCCACCGCCTGCTTTGTGCTGGGCAGGGAAAAAGGAATGAGCTTTGCCCGGAAGATGGGCGTTCAGGCGGTATTCATAGATACGGACGGAAACGCAAGCTGCACGCCCGCGCTTGAAGGAAAACTGGAAAAGACGGAATAACAGGATAAAAGATAAAGCTTATGTTTGATGAAAAAACGGAAATGGATATGACAAATGGCCCCCTTTTCAGAAAGCTGGTGGCCTATGCGATACCCATAATGCTAACGGGAATATTGCAGCTTCTGTTCAACGCGGCGGATCTTATAGTAGTAGGCCGGTATGCCGGGCGCACAGCTCTTGCGGCGGTGGGCTCTACCACCTCCTTGACCAATCTGCTGGTAAATGTATTCATGATGATATCCATAGGGGTAAGCGTGGCAGTAGCGCAGCATTACGGAGCGCATGAGCCTGACGAGGTGGAGCGGACAGTATCCACCGCCATGCTCATGAGCGCGCTGCTGGGCGCAGCCGTGTGCCTGATAGGCATGGCGGCCTGCAAGCCCATGCTGAAGGCCATGGGCTCGCCGGATGACGTAATAGATCAGTCGGTGCTGTATATGCGAATATATTTTACCGGAATGCCGGCGTTTATGGTATATAACTTTGGCGCTTCAGCCATGCGGGCCGTGGGGGATACCGGGCGCCCCATGCAGTTTTTGACCATAGCGGGCATAATAAACGTGATACTTAACATCGTCACGGTGGTGAACCTAAATCTGGGCGTGGCGGGGGTCGCCATAGCCACCTCTGTCTCCCAGTACGTATCCGCAATATTCGTCGTGCTCAGCATCGTAAAGACGGAAAGCTGCCTGCATCTTGACGTCAGGCACATGCGCATACACAGGGATAAGATGCTGGCAATACTTAGGGTCGGCCTGCCGGCGGGGCTGCAAAGCCTCGTATTTTCCATATCAAACGTGCTGATACAGTCCTCGGTGAATTCCTTCGGCTCCGCAGTGATGGCGGGCAGCGCGGCCTCCAGCAACGTCGAGGGGTTTATCTATACCTCCATGAATGCCGTGGTACAGTCCACGATGGCCTTTACGGGGCAGAATATAGGCGCTCGTAAATTCCAGCGCATAGGCGATATAGTCAGGAAAAGCATACTGCTTCAGGCGATCATAGCGGGCTCCATGGCCGTAATAGGCTGCGCCTTCAGCGAGCAGCTCATAAACATATACGCCAAGGGGGATGCTGAGTCCATAGCGTGGGGCGTGTCCCGGCTGAGGATAATCAGCGGCACATATTTCATAATGGGCATATCGGATGTGGCGGTGGGCGCAATGAGAGGCATGGGCAATTCAACCGTACCCATGGCCATAAGTATATTCGGCATATGCGTGCTGAGAATAGTCTGGATATATACGATATTTGCCGTATACAGAACATTTGAGATGCTGGTGGTCAGCTACCCAATATCATGGATAGTAACGCTGATAGCCCAGTATATATGCTACGGCATGGTAAAGCGAAGGACCATCGCGGAAATACGATCCGGAGAAAAAAGCATATAGAATCTTACATAAGCAAAAAGAGGCGGCTGTCAGCCGCCCCTTTTGCCAGATGGTTGGGGGTATGTCACAGACGGTGTGTGGGGGAACCCGCCTTATGACCTTTCGCCAAGTACGACTGTGAGATCCTTTGTCTCGTTGCCCCTCAGCACTGTTATTGTTACCGTATCGCCGACTTTATATTCATAAAGCATTGCGGCAAATTGGGAGGAACCGGTAATCTCTTTGCCATTGAGGGACGTCAGTATATCGTTTACCAGCAAGCCGCCTTTTTCAGCTGCACTGCCGGACTCGACGCTCATTACCTGTACACGGGTCACATAGTTGTCCATGTAGAAGGAGAAGGGGTTGTTGCGGTCGCTATTGCTGTTGCCGTAGCGCAGGGATACATCCTGCATAGTGATGCCGATGTAGGGACGGCCGGTAACGTAGCCGAGATCCACAAGATCGGTAATGACGGGCTTTGCCGAATCTACCGGGATAGCGAAACCCAGGCCCTCCACCTCAAGGCTGGCGCTCTTGGCGTTGACGATCCCGATGAGTTCGCCGGATTCATTGAACAGACCGCCGCCGGAATTGCCGGGGTTGATGGAAGCGTCCGTCTGCATAAGCGTCATGCTGATGCCGTCTATGGTGATGGTTCTGTCAAGACCGCTGATGATGCCCTTTGAAACTGAGCTGGTCAGCACGCCCAGAGGATTGCCTATGGCGTATACCGTGTCGCCCACGGTAGCGTTGCCGGAACTGCCTATCGTCGCGGCGTGCAGGCCGGATGCTTCGATCTTTACTACTGCCAGGTCGGAGAAGGTATCCGTGCCGATCAGCTTGGCGTCGTATTTAGTGCCGTCCTGCAGATAAACATGAATGGTATCCGCGCCCTCTACAACGTGGTTGTTGGTCACGATGTATCCGTCATCGGTGATTATGACGCCGGAACCGGAGCCGGTATCCTGTTCCTGGGTCTCGCCTGTGGCATAGGATACCGTGGTGTTGCCAACGTAGATGCCGACTACGCTTGCCATGCAGTTCTGGACTACGCCGGTCGAGCTTGTGCTCTCCTTACCGTCGTTTGCTATGTTGAGCTTATCGGAGGGACGCTCGCTGCTTTCGGGTTTGCTCGTGCTGCCCTCGGTGGTTTCGGGCTTGCTCGTGCTGCCCGCGGCGGCTTCGGTATTGTCCTTGCTGGGTTCCTCAACTATTATGTTGGAGGGATCTGACGCGGCAGTCTGCTCCCCGTTGTTGAGCCGCCCGCCGAGATACGCGCCTGCGGTGCCGAATATGAGCGCTACCGCCAGCAGGCATACTATAAACTGAACG
>CALCEX010000167.1 GCA_937900325.1 uncultured Clostridia bacterium
AGGCAGACCGCCTACGTTGTGGTGGCTTTTTATGGTGGCTGCCCTGCTGCCTCCGGATTCTATAACATCGGAGTATATGGTGCCCTGGGCCAGAAACTTTACGTTGGGCAGCCGCTTGGATTCATCTTCAAAAACCCGGACAAACTCTGCGCCGATTATCTTGCGCTTCTGCTCAGGGTCGGTAACGCCCGAAAGCGCCTTCAAGAAACGATCCTGGGCGTTTACGCGGATAAAGTCTAAATCGCGGTTTTTAAAGGCCGCCTCGACCTCGTCTCCCTCGCCTTTGCGCATGAGACCGTGATCCACGAATATGCAGTGGAGCTGACCGGGCAGCGCCTTGGAAAGCAGCGCCGCGCATACGGAAGAATCCACTCCGCCGGAAAGAGCGAGCAGCACATGTGCGCTGCCGACCTGCTTTTTGACGTCATCGATGAGCTGATGCTCAAGGTTCTTCAGATCGTAGTCTCCCGTTGCGCCGCAAACAGAGTAAAGAAAGCTGCGTATCATTGCGATCCCGTTGGGAGTGCTTTCGACCTCGGGGTGAAACTGGAGGCCATAGAGCTTTTTAGCGGAATTTTCTATTGCCGCATTTTCACAGGAGACGGTGCGGGCAACGGATCTGAATCCGGAGGGAAGCCTTGTCACCTGATCGGTATGGCTCATCAGCCCGACCTGTACGGGATCGAGCCCGGCAAAAAGCGGGGAATCGGTGATTACCTGCATCTTTGTCTTGCCGTATTCGCTGGAAGAGCAGGGAGCTACTTCGCCGCCGAGCGACCAGGAGAGCAGCTGCATACCGTAGCATATGCCGAGTACCGGTATACCCATATCGAATATGGCCCTGTCGCAGTGAGGCGAGTCCTTCTCATATACGCTGTTGGGGCCGCCGGTAAGTATGATGCCTATGGGGTTCATTTCCCGTATTTTATCTAAGGAAATATCTCCCGGCTTTACTATGGAGTAAACGCCGCATTCTCTTACCCTTCGGGCGATGAGCTCTTTGTACTGCCCGCCGAAATCAAGTATCAGTACCGTCTGTGCTGCCATTTAATGTCTCCTTTAAAATAATACTGCTTATGATATATTACAGCTTCTGCTCCGCTCTGTCCAGAGCCGCCGCGATGAACCCCCGAAACAGCGGATGGGCCCTGTTGGGGCGGGATTTGAACTCCGGGTGGTACTGCACGCCCACGAAGAAGGGCCTGTCGGTAAGCTCGACCGTCTCTACCAGCCTGCCGTCAGGGGACATGCCGGAAAGGGTGAGTCCCGCCTTGGTAAGGATATCCCGATAGTCATTATTGAACTCATACCTGTGACGATGACGCTCGGATATACGGTTTGTGCCGTAGCAGCGCTCCATTGTGGTGCCGGGGGCTATTACACAGGGATACTCCCCAAGGCGCAGCGTGCCGCCCTTATCTATATTTTCGCTTTGCCCGGGCATAAAGTCTATAACTTTGTGCCTGCAAAGCTCATCAAATTCTCCGGAATGTGCATCTGAAATGCCCGCAACGTGTCTTGCGTACTCTATGACGGCTATCTGCATACCGAGACATATGCCGAAATAGGGGATGTCGTGCTCCCTCGCATACCTTGCCGCAAGTATCATTCCGTCTATGCCGCGGCTCCCGAAGCCGCCGGGGACGATTATCCCGTCCAGGCAGCTCAGCTCGTCTTTATAATTGGCTTCGGTGAGCGTCTCTGAATCTATCCAGCTTATGCGGATATGGGTATTGAGGGTATAGCCTGCATGGCGCATGGCCTCCGCAACGGAAAGGTATGCGTCATGGAGCTGTACATACTTGCCTACGAGGCCTATGCGTACTTCCTTCTTGCGGGATTTGATGCGCTGTACCATATTCTCCCATTCCGCAAGGTCGGGCGCAGGCGCGTCTATGCCAAGCTCCCGGCAGACAACGTCAGAAAAATGGGACTTCTCCAGCATCAGCGGCGCTTCGTAAAGGCAGGGGAGAGTGATGTTTTCTATGACGCAGTCCGGCTTTACATTGCAGAAGAGGGATATTTTTTTGAATATTGAATCTTCAAGAGGCTCGTCGCAGCGGAGGACTATTATATTGGGATTTATGCCCATGCCCTGAAGTTCCTTTACGGAATGCTGGGTGGGCTTGGACTTGTGCTCATCGGAGCCGCGGAGGAAGGGGACGAGGGTAACGTGTATGAAAAGGCTGTTCTCCCTGCCTACCTCCAGGGATATCTGCCGCACAGCCTCTACAAAAGGCTGGGACTCAATGTCG
>CALCEX010000168.1 GCA_937900325.1 uncultured Clostridia bacterium
TAAAAATAATAAAAAAGAAAGAGAGAGGAACAACATGAAAAAACCACTTGCGATCATGCTGGCGCTGATGATGGCGCTGTGCGTTGCGCCGGCAACGGCGTTTGCCGAGGCAGAACCAACGACAAGCCAAGCATCGAAAACAACGCCGGAACAGCCCAAACTGGACGAGTTTGTTTCAAAATCAAAAACCGCCACGAACCTTGATGCGAACTATGTGTCTGAGGTTACCCTGTCCTTGCCCAGCGCAGAGGAAAAGCTGGCGAGCGATGTGGTATTCGTACTGGATAAATCCACCAGCGCAGCGTTGGAAGATGCGGCTCTGAAAATGCTAAAAGATCTAAAGGCGCATGTTAAAAATACAGGCGCTGCCGTGAAGGTAGGCGTGGTAATTTTTAATAAAACTGCAAATGTAGTTGCTGGGTTGACTAATTTGGATGATGCGGGATATACCGAGATTGAGAAGGCAATAAAGACAGAAGTCAAGAGCGGTACCAACACCCATGCGGGCCTGCTGGCAGGCAAAAAAATGCTGGATGATGATCAATATGTCGATGCAGACCGCAAGTACCTGATATTTGTCAGCGACGGCATAACCTATATTTTCAATGAAAATCCCACCGCCGTGGCGTGGCGTTTCGGGAAAAAAGATAAGGATAATTGGGCCAGCCCTGATAACTGGGAGCTTAAGTATGGAAACAACAATCCTCCTGACGACTGGGATACGCGGCTGAACGAGGTTGGCACACAGATCAATACTCAGGGAGTTGAATATGAATATGCCTATAAAGGTACACCAACAAAGGAAACTCCGCTGGATAAAAAGACCGTTTATGCAAACTCCGTTGATAAAGCTCTTTATTTGACTAAGCAAGTCTACGAAGAAGCAAAGAAAGCAGGATATAATTGCTACGCCATGGCGGCGGAGGGCGACGGCGGAAAGAGCTATCTGTGGGGCCCCAGCTTCATGAGCTATCTGGCGGGCGACAAGAAGGTTACATTCGAGCAAATAGAGAATGACATCCTTTATCTTGTGGACGCAGGCTCTACCGTCATCGATACGATGGGAAAAACTGCCGATTATGATTTTGATTTCATCAGCAGTGCGGCTGATATTTCCTTAAATGTCGGCGAAAAAGCATATACTGCATCCGCTAAGACCGAGGGTCTTAATGCGAATGAAACGGCGCGCTACCTGTTTACATCGGACGGTGTTACGGCGGCAAACGGCAGTGAGGCGCCCTTCGTACTCCACTATTATGCCAAAGGAGCTGACGGTGCGGGTGGCGAATGCTTCGTATGGGATATCAACGTTCCGGTTACCAATTTTGCGCGTGTCAAGCTTACGTATAAGGTCAAGCTGACCAACCCGAAAACCGCTCCCGGTACATACGGCGCCTACGATTGGGATGGCTCCAGGCATTACAACGAGCTGTATACCAATAACTCCGCCATTCTGAAGCCAGTGAGCAACAACGTTGCAGGAAAAGAACAGGAATTCAACAAGCCAACGGTATCCTACACGGTAAGCGGCGGTCACTACCATCCCGACCCGACCCCCGTACCACCCATAATCGTAAATCCCCCCAAGACCGGCGATATGACGATATGGCGGAGCATACTGAATTTCCTCGGGATAAGGTAAGCAGATAAAGCAGCGATAAAGCCCCCGGCCATCTGGCCGGGGGCTTTATCTATCTGTTTTCGTCTTTAGGGGGAAGAATGACGATCCTATGCGTTCTTTGCATTTGCGCTGCGGACGCTCTCGAGCATTATGCTGCCGAGTATCAGCGCGGCGCCTATCGCGCCCATGACGCCTATTTTCTCATGCAGGAAAACGGAGCTCATTACGGCGGTGGAAAGGGGATTGAGCGAGCAGAACTGACTCGCCCTCTCGGAGGGTATCCTGCGCTGAGCCACGGGCTGAAGGGTGAAGCCGAAGCAGCTGCACACCAGCGCAAGCCCCAATACCGGCAGCCACTCGGATGTGCCGGAGGGCAGCTTGGGGGTTTCGAAGATAAAGGAGGCTATGGTGGTGAAAAGGCCTATGAAGCCAACCTGCGCTATGCCTATGAGCATGGGGTCGCTCTTTTTGGAAAGCCTGTCCGTAAGTATTATCGCTAAGGCATAGAGTATGGCGGAGAGTATGCAGAGCCCTTCGCCGAGGCCGAAGCTGAACCTGCCGGAGCGCAGCGTGAGCGCGCCCACGCCCATGAGGGTGAGCCCGGCGCAGAGCAGAGCCCTTTTGCAGGGCAGCTTTTTATGCAGCAGCGCCTCCATCAGCGGCACTATCACTATTGCGGTATTTTCGAGAAAGGAGGTGGTGGAAGCGAGGGTGTGCCTGAGGGCGAAAAGCTCCGCCGCCATCATTGCGGAGAAAGCGCCGCCTATCGCCATTCCCATGAGCAGCGTCCTGAGGTCCATCCGCTTTATACGGTTGAAGAATATGGCGCAGAGTATCACAAAGGCGAGGCAGAAGCGCACGGAGAGTATGTTCAGCGGGCTCATTGTGGTAAGCAGCGCCTTGGACAGCAGCAGGGAGGTGCTGCGTGCAACTATAACGCCTGCGAGAAGGAATTCCGCGGGGTTTGCCCGGCAGCCTGCCTGGGCTCTTGCGCTGATGCTTTCCATTGTTTATGCCCTTCCTGATATTTTGCCGTTTTCTTTGTTTGACATCATTATATTACTGTTGTATATTTGAGTAAAACGATGATATATCATGAGGGCATTGATAAAACGTCAAAATAGAGGCGCGATATGGATACAGAGAAATGCAGGGCGCTTATAGCGGCGCTGGAGCTGGGCTCGCTCACTGCCGCGGCGGAGAGCCTCGGCTATACTCCCTCCGGAATAAGCCGCATGATGGCGGCGCTGGAGGATGAGATGGGCTTTCCGCTCCTGATAAGGAACAGAGGCGGCGTTGCTCCAACGGAGGACTGTAAGAGCATGCTTCCCCTTATGCGCGACTTCGTATACATGGGGCGGCGCTGCGTGCAGCAGGCAGCCTCCATACGCGGCATAGAAATAGGCAAGCTTACCATAGGAAATACCTACGAGGCGTGCTACGGCTGGCTTGCCCGCTTGATCGCCGGTTTTTCGCGCAGGTACCCAATGGTAGAGATAAGTACACTGGAGGGGACCAGCAGCGAGCTTGCGGCGGCGCTGAGCGAGCACAGGGCGGATTTCTGTATAATGAGCCGCCGCGAGGGCGATTTTGACTGGCTGCATATAAAGGACGATCAGCTGGTGGCGGTGCTGCCAAAGAGCAATCCGCTCTCTGCCGACGCGGCCTTCCCGCTCTCGGCTGTGGGCAACTATCCATTTGTTGCCATACGCCCCGCGGAGGAGACGGACAATTCCCGCATGATCGCCCAGATGGGCATAACCCCTGACATACGCTTTGGCTGCCCGGATGGCCTTGCCGCCATGGCGATGGTGAAGGCGGGGCTGGGGATAGCCATAATGAACCAGCTCATTGTGGACTCGCTGGAGCCGGGCGGCGACGTGACGGTGATGCCGCTGTATCCGGAGCAATATGTGGATATAGGCATCGGAGTTACAAAGAAGGATATGGTGTCCCCTGCGGCAGAAAGGTTTATCGCCTACGCGAAGGAGCATATAGAGGAAATGAAATAAAGAAAAGGACTTCCCGCTTTAAGGGAAGCCCTTTGCGTTTGCGGCTTTATTACTCCGCGTCGATGTAGGGCAGGAGCTTACCGAGGTCGCCCGGCTCGCTGACCACGAGCTCGATGCCCTCCACCCGCCTGTCCTCAAACATCTGGGTGAGGGCTATGTACTGGCACAGGCGGGATTTGAGATTGAGGCAGTCGCCCTCGGCGGTCATGAGCTCCACCTTGCCGGCGCAGGCGTTTACGGCTCTGATATATCTCTGATCTTCATTTGGGCGTCCTCCGTCAGTTTTTCTGTTATTATACAACAGCTCAGCTTTTTTTTCCACTTCACAATTATTTCAAATTATTATGATGACAGGTACAAGGTCTTATATTACAATTAGCACTCGAATGGTAAGAGTGCTAACAAAACTGACGGCACATACTGCCTGTGGAATCATCAGCCCGAGGAGGATCTTATATGGATATTAACAAATTCACGCAGAAATCAATCGCGGCGGTGCAGGACGCCCAGTCTATTGCCAGCCGCAACACGAATCAGCAGGTGGATCAGCAGCACCTCATGAGGGCGCTGCTGGATCAGGAGCTCATATCCGAGCTCATCACCAGGATGGGCAAGGATAAGGAAGCCTTCGGCGCCGCCCTTGACGGGGAAATAAGCAAGCTGCCCAAGGTGACGGGCAGCCGCGAGGCGGAAAAGGTGTATATAACCCCGGAGCTTGACCGCGCGCTCAACGCGGCCGAGGATCAGGCCAAGCATATGAAGGATGAGTATATCTCGGTAGAGCATCTGTTTTTAGGTATGCTTGAGGCGCCCAACAGCGCCATGAAGGGACTGTTTAAGACCTTTGGCATCACCCGGGACGAGTTTTTGAAGGTTCTAAACGACGTCCGGGGCGGGGCAAGGGTAACGACTGACAGCCCGGAGGATACCTACGACGCGCTTGGCAAATACGCTCAGGATCTTGTAGAGCTTGCAAGGAAGCATAAGCTCGACCCCGTTATAGGGCGCGATGAGGAAGTGCGCAACGTTATCCGCATACTTTCCAGAAAGACCAAGAATAATCCTGTGCTCATAGGCGAGCCGGGCGTCGGCAAGACGGCCATAGCCGAGGGGCTTGCTGAGCGGATAGTATCGGGCGATGTTCCGGCAAACCTGAAGGATCGCAAGATATTTTCCCTGGATATGGGCGCGCTTATCGCGGGCGCAAAGTTCAGGGGGGAATTCGAGGAAAGGCTGAAGGCCGTTCTTAATGAGGTAAAGCGCAGCGAGGGCAGGATAATACTGTTCATAGATGAGCTGCACAATATAGTAGGCGCCGGCCGCACAGAGGGCAGTATGGACGCGGGCAACCTGCTCAAGCCCATGCTGGCGCGGGGCGAGCTGCATTGCATAGGCGCGACCACGCTTGACGAGTACCGCAAGTACATCGAAAAGGACCCCGCCCTTTCCAGAAGGTTCCAGCCCGTAATGGTAGACGAGCCTACGGTGGAGGATACCATAAGCATACTGAGAGGCCTGAAGGAGCGCTACGAGGTGTTCCATGGCGTAAAGATACAGGACAGCGCCCTGATAGCCGCCGCTACGCTTTCCCACAGGTACATAAGCGACAGGTTCCTGCCGGATAAGGCTATCGACCTTGTGGATGAGGCCTGCGCCATGGTGCGCACCGAGATGGACAGCATGCCTACCGAGCTTGACGAGAAGCGCCGGCACATAATGCAGCTTGAGATAGAGGAAGCCGCCCTTAACAAGGAAAGCGATAAATTATCCCAGCAGCATCTTGAGGATATCCGCAAGGAGCTGGCCCATGAGCGCGAGGAATTCGCAGGGCTCAAGGCGAAGTGGGAAAACGAGAAGGACGCCATAAAGAAGGTCCAGTCCCTCCGCACAGAGATAGAACAGCTCAACGCCGATATGCAGCAGGCCGAGCGAAACTACGACCTGAATAAGGCCGCCGAGCTGAAGTACGGCAAGCTGCCCAAGCTGAAGGAAGAGCTGACCAGGGCGGAGGCTGAAATGGAAAAGGGCAAGGCCGACGGCCTGCTTCGCGACCGCATTACCGAGGAGGAGATAGCCAAGATAGTGGGCCGCTGGACCGGCATACCGGTAGCCAAGCTGATGGAGGGCGAGAGGGAGAAGCTGCTGCATCTGGACAGCATACTCCATAAGCGCGTAATAGGCCAGGATGAGGCGGTGCAGACCGTCTGCGACGCCATACTGCGCACCCGCGCCGGGCTGAAGGATCCCAACAAGCCCATCGGCTCCTTCCTGTTCTTAGGCCCTACCGGCGTAGGTAAGACCGAGCTTGCCAAGGCTCTCGCGGAAGCCCTCTTTGACGATGAATCCAACATGGTGCGCATAGATATGAGCGAATACATGGAGAAGCACTCCGTATCCCGCCTGATAGGAGCTCCTCCGGGCTATGTGGGCTATGACGAGGGCGGTCAGCTTACGGAGGCTGTGCGCCGCCATCCCTATTGCGTCGTGCTGTTCGATGAGGTGGAAAAGGCTCACCCCGATGTGTTCAACGTATTGCTCCAGGTGCTGGACGATGGCCGTATAACGGATTCTCAGGGCCGCACGGTGGACTTCAAGAATACCGTTATAGTCATGACCAGCAATCTGGGCTCCAGCTACATACTGGAGGGCATAAAGGACGGCAAGATAACAGAGGAGGCCCGCGCCCAGGTGAACCTGCTGCTCAAGCAGAGCTTCAGGCCGGAATTCCTCAACAGGATAGACGACATAGTGTTCTATAAGCCCCTGGATAAGGAGGAAATCTTCAAGATCACCGACCTCATGCTGGAGGATATACGCAAGAGGCTCAAGGAGCGCAGGCTGGACGTGAAGCTTACCGACAGGGCGAAGAATTACATTGCGGATGCCGGTTACGATCCTCAGTACGGCGCAAGGCCCCTCAAGAGGCTGCTCTCAAGCAAGCTCGAAACGCTGCTGGCCCGCAAGATAATAGAGGAAGATCCCGCTCCCGACACGGTATTCACCGTAGATTACGACGGCGAGAACCTTACCGTATCTCAGAGCTGAGCCTGATAATTAAATGCCCCGGTGAAATTGCCGGGGCATTTTTTTGAGGAAGCGGCGGGCGGCAGGCCCGCGCAACCTTCGGTTGCGCGTTTTCCAAGTATGATTGGTTGCGCGACAGCCGCCAAACAGGGTATGCTATGCACAAGAAAACCAAAAAGGAGTACCCGTGCTTATGAAAGAAATGACAGTAGGCGAAAGGATACAGCAGCTTCGCAAGGCGGCGGGCCTTTCACAGGAGCAGCTTGCCGAGCAGCTCGACGTTTCCCGCCAGTCGGTCTCAAAATGGGAGCTGAACGACGCGGCGCCGGAAATATCCAAGATAATCGCATTGAGCGAGCTTTTCGGCATATCCACAGACGAGCTTTTGAAGGGGGCTAAGAGCATACCCGCGGAGGCCGGAGAAAGGGAGAGCATAGCCGCCATAGCCCATCTCAACGCCGCGGAAAAGCGCATACGCACAGGCTTTATAACGGCGGCCGCGGGGCTTATAATGCTTGCGCTGGAGCTTTTGCTGCTGCCGGTGATGCAGCTGATGGAAAAAAATACTTTTGGGCGTTTTTTGACCAACGCTATGGATTACGCCGGGAAAATGCCCATGAAGGCGGTGCTGTTCATAACGGCCGCCATCATTGCCGCCGGGGCGATATTCATGTATCAGGGGCATCTTTATAAAAAGAAACAGAGATAATAACGGCGTAAAAATGCCGGGGAAGCAGCCAATGGCCGCGTCCCCGGCATTTTTTATTCGCCTATACGCCACTTGTCCAGCACTATGCGCTGGGCGCCGTAAAGGCTGCTGTATCCTGAAAGCAGGTAGCTTGCGGCGCAGGCGAGGGCAAAGAAGGGAAGCGCACCGCCGCCGAAAAGCTCTACCGAAAGTATTATGGCGGTTATGGGGCAGTTGGTCACGCCGCAGAAAAGCGCGGCCAGCCCCACGGCGGCGGCAAAGGCGGGATTCAAGCCGAGGAGCGCGCCAACGGTGCAGCCAAAGGTAGCCCCCACGAAGAAGGAAGGGACTATTTCGCCGCCCTTGAAGCCCGTGCCCATGGTGACGGCGGTAAGGAGCAGCTTTAATATGAACGCCGCGGGCTCGGCCCTGCCAGAAAGCGCGCGGGCGATAACGTCCATGCCTGCGCCGCAGTAGTCCCGGGTGCCCAGCAGCAGCGAGGCGGCAGCCACTATGCAGCCGCCGGTAAATACGCGCAAATAGGGGCTTTTTACCCTGCCCGCAAGGTGATGCACGCCGCCTATGGTCTTGCAGAATACTATGGAGAGCCAGCCTGACAGCACGGAAAGCGCAAGCACCTGCAAAACCGGCGCGGCCTTGAGCGCCGGTATGCCCAGCAGCTCAAAGCGGGTGGGCGGCACGCCAAGGGATGAGGATACAAAATAGCCTGCGAACGCGCTGACTACGGAGGGGAAAAGCGCCGCGTACTGAACTGCGCCCGCGCTGGCCACGCCTACGGCGAAAACAGCCGCTGTAACAGGCGTACCGAACAGGGCCGAGAAGGCGGCGCTCATGCCGCATATGGTGAGCACTCTGCCGTCCCCGGGCTTTATGCGGAAAACGCCGCCGAAAAGCCCGGCTATGCTGCCGCCGAGCTGCAGCGCCGCGCCCTCGCGCCCCGCGCTGCCGCCGAAAAGATGGGTGAGCACCGTGCCTATAAATATCAGCGGGGCCACGCGCTTTTTGACAGGCTCGCCGTTTATGGTGGCCTCGAGGACGGCGTTTGCGCCCCGGTCGTCCTTCACGCCGCAGGCGCGGTACATGAATACTATTATAAGGCCGCCTATGGGCAGAAGATAGAGGAGCCAGGGATGGGCGAGCCGCAGCTCCTGCGCGTAGTCCACGGAGTAGTGGAACGCGGTGCTTATGAGGCCCAGCGCTACGCCTATGGCGGCCGCCCACAGCAGCCACCTGAGGAATACCAGGGCGTGGTGCAGCCATATATGCAGCGTAAGATCGAATGCGCGTTTGCCGTTGTATCTGTTATCCATAAAAATAAGCCTTTCGCGGTGATTGATGACGGGTATATTATACCATCAGTTGACAGATATATTTGGTCTCTTTTAAAATTATATTATAAATTAAAGGAGGGATTAAGGATGGAAAACAGAAAAACGGAATACAGGAAATACGCTCTGTATACCTTTCTTACGCTGATGATAGAGCTGTCCATCGCGTCCTTGATGGATCTGCTTATCTCAAAATTCCAGTCGGTTTATCATCCGGCGAGCTATATTCCCATGTACGAAAGGCTGTGGGATCACGGGATATTGAAGGTGATATGCGTAACCGGGGCCTTATTCCTTTATTTTATAATCAAGTGGTATTGTGAGGGAGAAAAAACGCATGATGGTTCCGGCGCTCAGGAAAAAGCCGAATAGATACCCGCGCCGCACTGACGATAATATAATAAAAAAGGCTCCGCAGCGCGGAGCCTTTTTTATGAGTTAATTCTTTACTATGGTGGGCATATCCCAGCCGTGATGGTCGGTATGCAGCAGGTGATGAGATTTTTCGCCCAGGGGAGCCGTCAGGTATTCCTTATACAGCGCCAGCACGTCGGGGTTCTCATGGGAGAAGCGCAGCTTATCCCTGACGTCCAGCTTCCAGAGAACTCTGCCGCGCTCATCCGCCAGCTCGCAGCCGTCTACGATGGGCTGACCGCCGCCGCCCGCGCAGCCGCCGGGGCAGGCCATTATCTCGACGAAGTCGTAACGCACCTCGCCGCGCCTGATAGCCTGAATGAGCTTGCGCGCATTGCCAAGGCCGCTGGCAACGGCTACATGTACCTCTCCCGCGCCGGGTATTTCGAATATGGATTCCTTCCAGCCGTCCATGCCCCGGACGGACTTAAAGGCGTCGGGATCCGGGTTTTTGCCGGTGATGAGGTAATATGCGGAGCGCAGCGCCGCATCCATAACGCCGCCGGTAGCGCCGAATATGACGGCGGCTCCGGTGCCGGTACCCAATGGACTGTCAAATTCCTCCTCGGGCAGGAACACGGGGTTGATGTGGTTGGCGCGCATCATGATATTCAGCTCGCGGGTGGTGATGACCACATCCACGTCTGGATCGCCGCAGGCGTCGTTCATGGTGGGCAGAGCGCACTCGCTCTTCTTGGATACGCAGGGCATCACGGATACCACGAATATCTTGTGGGGATCCACGCCTATCTTCTCGGCAAAGTAGCTCTTTGCCAGGGCGCCGAACATCTGCTGAGGGGATTTGGCGGTGGAAAGGCTATCCGTCAGCTCGGGATACTGGGACTTCAAGAAGCGCACCCAGCCCGGGCAGCAGGAGGTGAACATGGGCCAGCTGTGCTGATCCCTGTGGGTAAAGCGCTCTATAAATTCGCTGCCCTCTTCCATTATGGTAAGGTCGGCGGTAAAGTTGGTATCGAATACATAGTCGAAGCCTATGCGGCGAAGGGCTGCGGCCATGCGCTTTGGCGTGGCGAACTCAGGATCGAGACCGTAGCGTTCGGCCCATGCGCTGCGCACTGCGGGGGCCACCTGAACTACGGTTACGGTGTCCCTGTCGTCAATGGCGTCATATACCCTGCCGGTATCGTCGCGCTCCCTGAGGGCGGCGGTAGGGCAGTGGGTAATGCACTGGCCGCAGTAGGTACACTCTGTATCCTGTATCCTGCGGTTGCGGGATACATCCACCATAGCCCATGAGCCCGTGCCGAGCAGATCCCATATGTTTACGGACTGTACCTTATCGCAGATCTGTATGCAGCGCATACACATGACGCATTTGCTGTTCTCCCTGATGAGAGGAGCGGTAATGTCGATCCTGTCGTTGTGAAGCTGTTTGGGGTAGTGTATGCCGCGCATATTGAAGTCGTTGGCAAGCGACTGGAGGGTGCAGTTTCCGCTTCTGGTGCAGTTGGTGCAGCTTACGTCGTGATGGGACAGCAGCAGGCGCAGATTGGCGCGCCGCGCCTCGCGCACCTTGGGGCTGTTGGTAAATACTTCCATTCCTTCCGCCACTACGTTGTCGCAGGAGGGGACCAGCCGGTCATGGCCGCTCACCTCCACGCAGCATATGCGGCAGGCCGCTATCTCGTTTATATCCTTGAGATAACAGAGCGAGGGTATCTCGATATTTACGGAACGGGCGGCCTCCAGTATGGTGGTTCCCTCCGGCGCGGATACCGGTATATTGTCTATTCTGAGGTTTACCATGTGCTTTTCCTCCCTCCCCTGAATATCCCGTAGCCGAAGTGGTCACACCTCAGGCAGCGGGACGACTCGGCGGCGGCCTCCTCTTCGGTCATGCCGCACTCGATGCAGGTAAAGTCGTTCTTGCGCTCGCAGGCCTGGCGCTCAGTGGTATTGATGCGGCCGTGAGGCGGGTTGTTGGTGAGCTGCGGGTCGGGTATGGCGACGTCAACGCTGATCTCGTGATGGAATCCCAGGTACTCGTCTATGTTTGCCGCGGCTACCTTGCCGGCGGCTATGGCGCGGATAACGGTCGCAGGGCCGGTCACGCAGTCGCCTCCGGCGAATACGCCGTCCATGTCGCCTATCTGGCCGCTGGTTTCGGCGATAAAGGTTCCGCGCTTTATGGATATCTTGCTCTGCTCAAAGCCGTGGGTCTCTATGCCCTGGCCTATGGCTACAATGATTATATCGGCGGGTATGCGTATCTCGCCGCGGGCGGCTTTTTCCGGGCGGGGCCGGCCGGCGGCGTCTATATTGCCTATTATCTGGGGCTGCGCCCAGAGGGCTGCGGCGCGGCCGTTTTCGTCAGCCTCTATGCGGACGGGGGCGGCGAGGGTAACGAGCTCTACGCCCTCGGCTATCGCGCCCTCAACTTCCTCCGGAAGCGCGGTCATGTCGGCCTGACGGCGGCGGTACACGCAGGATACCTTCTTTGCGCCGAGGCGGACGGAGCTTCTGCAAACGTCCATCGCCACGTTGCCGCCGCCTATGACGACTATCTCCTTGCCGGTAAAGTCGGGCAGGTTGTCGTCGCCTATGGCGCGGAGCATCTCAACGGCGCTCATCACGCCCTCGCTGTTTTCGCCTTCTATGCCGGTCTTTTTGTCGGTATGGGCGCCTATGGCTATATAAAGGGCGTCATATTTGTTCTTGAGCTCGTCAAAGCTTATGTCGCTTCCGATGGTTATGCCGGTCCTTACTTCTATGCCGGTAGAGAGTATGGATTCGATCTCCTTGTCCAGTATCTCCCTTGGGAAGCGGTAGGAGGGAATGCCATAGCGCAGCATGCCGCCCAGCTTTGATCGCTGCTCGAATACGGTTACCCTGTGGCCCATAAGGGAGAGGTAGTATGCCGCGGAAAGTCCGCCGGGGCCGCCGCCTATAACGGCTACGGTCTTGCCGGTTGGCAGGGCGTTGGAGGGGTTGGGCACGTCTCCGGAGTGGTCTACGGCGTAACGCTTCAGGCCGCGTATGTTTACCGCATCGTCTATCATGCGGCGGCGGCAGCGGGCTTCGCAGGGATGCTCGCATATGTAGGCGCAGGCGGAGGGAAAGGGATTGTCCTTGCGGATCAGCCTGACGGCGTCGGCATAGCGGCGGTTTTTGACAAGAGCGACATAGCCGGGTATATCCACGCCGGCGGGGCAGAGGGCCACGCAGGGCACGGGGTTCTGCATTCCGCCGAGACAGCGGTGATGCAGTATATGCTCTTCGTAGTCATCCCGGAAGCCGGCAAGCCCATCGGATACCAGGCGGGCGGCATCGCGACCGATGGCGCAGTCCGCAGAGTTATATATGACCCTGGCGGTGCGCTCGATTATGGCGAGGGTCTCCATTGTGGCTTCTCCGTTGAGGACCTGCTCCAGAAGGGCGGCAAGCTGGCCCAGGCCTATGCGGCAGGGTACGCACTTGCCGCAGGTCTGCGCATGACACAGCCTGAGAGAGCTGAGGGCGAGGTCGACAGGGCACAGGCCCGGAGGGCTGGAAGCGATACGCCTTTCAACGTCCCTGTAAAGGCCCTCGATAACGGTCTGGGAACGGCTGGGCGTCATGATGTCAAGTCTGCTCATTATCGCTGCTCCTTATTTAAAAAAAGTGATGCTTTTGGGGGAAAATGAAACACGATACGAATTGTTTTGCACAAAAGATGAACTTCCCCTCTAATATTGTAGTGGCGGCGAGAGGGTTTTGTAAAGTATAAATTTTGCAAATGTACAAAATTACAACGAATATTGATATTTTTATTACAAACGGCGCAGACGGCGTCGCCGCCGCCTGAACTTCTGCCATGAATATTTTTTGTCTTTGAATTGCAAAAAAGCGATTTTTATTTGGGATTGTTTGAAAGAGTCACGCAGACGTGGCCGACGCAGAAAAGCACCGAGAATACTACCAGCGGCCACTGCCTGAGCGCCACGCCGCAGAGCAGGAACAGGCAGCATGGTATTATGGCAAGGGTCAGAGCCTTTTTGCGGGAGGGGGATCTGCCGTAGAGTATCCAGAAGATAAAATACGCGAGAAGCAGGAGAGCGCTGCCAAAGAGGTATATAATGAAATCCTCCGCTGATCTGAAGCCGAACTTATCCAGCCCTATGCAGACGGCCATCAGGACAATGCAGGCGAAGCGGCTTATCTGCTCAAGCATATTGATGAACCTGCTTTTGCACCTGTTCTCCATATTACGGTGTCTGAGGGCGAATATCGCGTTGGGTATCATCATAAGAAATATTATGGCCATGCCCCAGGGGTTGAGCATTTCCGGGAGGGCGGAGGTGACGAATATGGCGGTGGGGCCGTCCGCCCCGCCTATTATGCCGGCACTTGACATTTGCAGTTATCTCCTTTAAGAAACTATTTAATGTTCAGCAGTCGCTTTACAAGCTGACTGCGTAATTATAAATCGGCGGGAGGATCATTTCAACAGCTTTTGATGCAGCTTGGCGGAGGTTATCCCCGCAAGGCTGAAAACCATAAGCGGCAATGATGACAGGCACGTCTGCGATAATAAACTTATGAGTCTTTTTTATCAAAAACGTTATTGCCAAAACCTTTGGTAACGATATAAAATATAGATGAGATCAATAGGCAATAACAATTAGCGATAACAGGAAAAGAGATAGAGAGCAAGCCATATAGAAAAATCCGATGATCGTGCCTACTGGCCGAAAATGATATAAAGCGGTTGATGAATGCAGGAGATTCCGCCGTAGATTGGCGGAAGCCGAAGGAATAAGCGGCGCACATTGCCGGCGCGCTGTGAACATCTCAGGCGAAAAGACTGTATTCTGACGGGACTCTGGAAAGCGAAGGCACCGAAGGAGCAACCTGTAACGATATGAAAAACAGGGAATCTCTCAGGTTAATAAACAGAGGGCAGGCGGCATATTTTGTATGCGGTTAGCCCTCTGTATTTTATTCGGTGGGGCTGGAAGGGAGCAATAATAATGCGCGGCGGTCACGATTATCTGCTGATAACCAATAATCCCCTTGTGGTAAGGTGCATGGGTGACTGTTATCCCATAGAATTCGTGGAGGGCGGATACAGGGATGTTCTCGTGAAGGCCCGGGACATGGTCTACATAGGACATACTCTGTACACTCATCCTCTGGCCGGCAGCGTGAAGCCCAACGAGACGGTGTACCGTTCCATAGCGGTATCGAAAAATCCCCACGCATTTTCCCAGGAGCAGGCCGAAATGATGTCCAACAGCATCATGGTCTACGATAAATTTCTTCCTAAAAAACGCATGCTTACAGACGAGCTTTTGAAGGATTTTCAACTGGTTGACTATACCTTGATCGCAGGCGCCATGGAATTTGACGCAGCGGCGGGTCTGGCAAAATAGAACATCATTCCCAAAACCCAAAATAAGAATAAGAAAAGGAGGTGTTTTCTTTGAAATTGGAACTTGGATTCATAGAGATCAAGGACATTCAATTCTCAAAGGAATCAAAGCTTGAAAACGGCATTCTCTTCGTAAACGCTGACGAGGCCAAGAATTTCGTTTTCGAAGACGACGACGTTAAGGCCTGCGTAAAGGACGCTCATTTTGACATTGCAAAACCCGGTGAGAGCGTTCGCATTACCCCGGTCAAGGACGTGATCGAACCCCGCGTCAAGGTCGAAGGCCCTGGCGGCGAATTCCCCGGCGTCATCGCCAAAGTAGACACCGTAGGCTCCGGCAAGACTCATGTGCTCCGCGGCATGGCAGTCGTTACCGCCGGCAAGATCGTTGGCTTCCAGGAGGGCGTTATCGACATGAGCGGCCCCGGCGCCGACTACACCGCTTTCTCCAAGCTGCTGAACCTGGTGCTGGTATGCGAGCCTGTTGAGGGCGTACATCAGCATGAGTATGAGCACGCCGTGCGCATAGCCGGTCTTCGCGCCGCCACGTATATCGGCGAGCTGGGCCGCAATGTTGCTCCCGACGCCACAAAGGAATTCGAGACTCTCGGCATCAAGGAAGGCATTCAGAAGTGGCCGGATCTGCCCCGCGTGGCATATGTCCATATGCTCCAGAGCCAGGGCCTGCTCCATGACACCTATGTATACGGCGTAGACGCCAAGAAGAGCCTTACCACCATCATCAACCCCACCGAGACCATGGACGGCGCCATCATAAGCGGCAACTGCGTCTCTGCCTGCGATAAGAACACCACCTATCACCATCAGAACAACCCTGTGGTGGCAGACCTGTTTGAGCAGCATGGCAAGACTCTAAACTATGTGTGCAATATCATAACCAACGAGAATGTATATCTGGCTGATAAGATGCGCTCCTCCGACTGGACGGCAAAGCTCTGCCGCCTGCTGGATCTTGACGGCGTTATCGTATCTCAGGAAGGCTTCGGCAACCCCGATACCGACCTTATCATGAACACCAAGAAGATCGAGCTTGAGGGCGTAAAGACCACCATCATCACCGACGAGTATGCCGGTCAGGACGGTAAGTCCCAGTCCCTGGCGGACGCTGATCCTCTGGCAGACGCGGTGGTGACCGGCGGCAACGCCAACCAGGTAATAATCCTGCCCAAGATGGACAAGGTCATCGGTACGCTGGAGGATATCGACAGGATAGCCGGAAGCCATGCGGGCTCCCTGCGTCCTGACGGCACCATCGAGGCCGAGATACAGGTCATCACCGGCGCTACCAACGAGATGGGCTTCGGCTATCTCAGCGCAAGGTAATAAAGAAGGAGGCCAAATCCATGAGTTATCGTGTAGTTCATTATATCAACCAGTTCTTTGCCAACATCGGCGGCGAGGAAATGGCTCACGTAGCCCCCGAGCTTCGTGAAGGTGTCGTAGGCCCCGGCCTGGCTTTCAACCAGGCATGGAAGGGCGAGGCTGAGATCGTAAAGACCATCATCTGCGGCGACTCCTACTATGCAGAGCATGAAAAGGAAGCAAAGGCTCAGATCCTCGAGTGGGTCAAGGCCGAGAAGCCCGATATGTTCATCGCGGGTCCCGCCTTTAATGCAGGCCGTTACGGCTATGCCTGCGCAAACATCGCTCTCGCGGTACAGGAAGAGCTGGGCATCCCCGTTCTTACCGGTATGTACGTGGAGAACCCCGGCGCAGATCTGAAGGATAAGGTTCTCATATATGAGACTGCCAACAGCGCAGCAGGCATGCGCAAGGCCGCCCCCGGCATGGCAAAGCTGGCTCTCAAGCTCATGAAGGGCGAAGAGATCGGCGCCTCCTGCGAGGAAGGCTATATGCCCAACGGTATCCGCAAGAACTTCTTCGAGAAGGAGCGCGGCTCCAAGCGCGCCGTGGATATGCTGCTCAAGAAGCTCAGGGGCGAGCACTTCGTAACCGAGTATCCCATGCCCTCCTTTGACCGTGTTGCCCCCAACCCCGCCATCAAGGATCTGAGCAAGGCCACCATCGCCCTTTGCACCTCCGGCGGTATTGTTCCCAAGGGCAACCCCGACCACATCGAATCCTCTTCCGCTTCTCACTACGGCGAGTACAGCCTGGACGGCTTCGATAAGCTCTCCTCCGCCGATCACGAGACTGCTCACGGCGGCTACGATCCCGTATATGCCAATGAGGATCCCAACCGCGTGCTGCCCGTAGACGTAATGCGCGAGTTTGAGCGCGAGGGCAAGATCGGCAAGCTGCACAACCTGTATTATGCCACCGTCGGCAACGGCACCGCCGTCGCTTCCGCGAAGGCTTTTGCCGCCGAATACGCTCAGAAGCTGAAGAAGGCCGGTGTTGACGCCGTAATTATGACCTCTACCTGAGGAACCTGCACTCGTTGCGGCGCAACGATGGTAAAGGAAATCGAGCGTGCGGGTATCCCCGTAGTTCATATGTGCACTGTAACTCCTATATCCATGACTGTTGGTGCGAACCGTATAGTTCCCACCATCGCCATACCTCACCCCCTGGGCAATCCCAGCCTCTCGCACGACGAAGAGTACGCTCTGCGTAAGAAGCTGGTCAACCGCGCCCTTGAGGCACTGACCACCGAGGTTACCGACCAGACTATCTTCGAGGTCTGATCAATATACTATAAATAGTATAATCACTCTTTCCTCTCCCGGTTCCCCAAAAAGAATCGGGAGAGGGTTGTTCAAAGGGAACGGCCTCCCGATGAAAACGGCCGAAATCCTGATTTTAGGTGCGAAAAAAGCTGAAATCCGGATTTTTATATGCAAGGGCATAAACAAAAAGGCGGAACTGTCACTTGTTTTTTGTGATATAAAGCCTTATAATAATAAACAAGTCGGATTCCATATTTGAAATAGCGATAACTGCGCACGGAACGTATTGCCCAGGGCGCGGATAACCGCATGAAAAGCGACTATTAAACAAGGAGAGTACTTGTTATGAGCAAAATATACGATGTAATAGTGTTGGGAGCGGGCCCGGCAGGGCTTACCGCCGGTCTGTATGCCGGACGCAGCAGACTGTCCACCCTTATAATCGAGAAGGGCCAGGACGGCGGCCAGATCGCCATCACCAACGAGATCGAGAACTACCCCGGCCAGCAGCTTGAGGGCGAATCCGGCCCCAGCCTTATCGCAAGGATGACAGAGCAGGCCAAGAAGTTCGGCTGCGAGAGGGCGAGCGATACCATAAAGTCCGTGGACCTTTCCGGCAAGATCAAGAAGCTGGCGGGCGCAAAGGGCGAATATGAGGCCAGGACCGTCATCATCGCCACCGGCGCGCATTCTCGCCCGATAGGCTGCAAGAACGAGGAAAAGTTTGTAGGCAAGGGCATTTCCTTCTGCGCCACCTGCGACGCCGCTTTCTTTGAGGATCTGGAGGTGTACGTAGTCGGCGGCGGCGACGCTGCCGTTGAGGAAGCCATGTATCTTACCAAGTTCGCCCGCAAGGTGACCATCATACACAGAAGGAATGAGCTCCGCGCCGCCAAGTCCATTCAGGAGAAGGCGTTCAAGAACGAAAAGCTTCATTTCATGTGGGATCACGTCGTTGATGAGGTTGACGGCGACGGGATGCTGAGCAAGATGATCGTCAGGAACACCAAGACCGGCGAGCTTACCACCATAGAGGCGGACGAGGACGACGGAATATTCGGCCTGTTCGGCTTCATCGGCCTGCTGCCCAACAGCGATCTGTTCCAGGGCGTCATAGACATGGAGAACAACTACATCCTGACCGACGATAATATGCACACCAACATTGAGGGCGTGTTCGCCGCCGGGGATATCCGCAAGAAGTCTCTCCGTCAGGTAGTGACCGCAGCCGCAGACGGCGCAATAGCCGCGATGCAGGCTGAAAAGTACATAGCCGATTTAAACTGAAAATAAATACAAGGAGATAAAAATCATGCTGGAAGTAGATAAGAATACGTTCGAAGCGGAAGTGCTTCAGGCTCCTGGTAAAGTAGTGGTTGACTTTTACGGCGATGGCTGCGTGCCCTGCGCTGCCCTCATGCCCCATGTGCACGAGTTCGCGGAAAAGTATGGCGCGACCCTCAAGTTCTGCGCCCTTAACACTACAAAAGCCCGCCGTCTGGCGATCAGCCAGAAGATACTTGGGCTGCCCGTTATCGCGGTGTATGAAAACGGCGAAATGATCGATTCCTGCGTCAAGGACGACGCCACCCCCGAAAACGTGGAGGCCATGATCAAAAAATACGCTTGATAGGGCGCAAACAAAAGCGGTAGGTAGCCCGAACAGTGGCTGTCTATATAGGTAAATTTTGAGAAAGGAGATAAGGTAATGAGCATTTTAGCCGGTAAGAAATGCGTGATCATAGGCGACCGCGACGGCGTACCGGGACAGGCGATAGCTGCCTGCGCTGAATCCGCTGGCGCAGAAGTAGTATTCTCCTCTACCGAGTGCTTTGTCTGAACGGCCGCAGGCGCAATGGATCTGGAAAACCAGAAGCGCGTCAAGGAATTCGCCGAGCAGTATGGCCCCGAGAACGTAGTTGTTCTCCTGGGCGCAGCTGAGGGCGAGGCTTCCGGACTCGCTGCTGAGACGGTCACCAACGGTGACCCCACCTATGCAGGTCCGTTGACAGGAGTCCAGCTTGGACTTACGGTTTATCACGTATGTGAGCCTGAGGTAAAGGCAGAATTCGATCCCGAAGTTTATGACGAGCAGGTCGGCATGATGGAGATGGTTCTCGATGTTGACGATATCATCAACGAGATGAGAGCTATCAGGGAGCAATACTGCAAGTATCTCGACAAGTAACGCATACGGGGAGGCGATAGCATTGTCCTACCGCCTCCTTTTTTAAAATGAGTTTATTTCTTTTATATATATAAATAAAAGCAAGGAGCAGAGCAATGAAAAGCGTAATCAAAGGAGCGGGCTATATTCTGGTACATACTCCGGATATGGTCATTCATAACGGTACCACCCAGACCACCGAGCGTATAGTGAATCCCGAAAGCGGATACCTCAAGGAGCTCCCCAGCCATATCAGGAGCTTTGATGACGTGCTTTCCTACTATCCCAACCAGGTCTATATCGGCAACGCTACCCCCGATGAACTTGCCGAAGTGCCCCAGCCCTGGTACGACAAGGTATGCCCCAAGAACGGCCGCTTCGGTCAGTTCGGCCAGATGATGCCTCAGGAAGAGTTCCTTCTTCTCATGCAGGCCTGCGACGTGTTTGAACTGGTATATCTCGATAAGGATTTCGTGGCGGAGAACAAAGCGAAGTTTGCGGAAAACCCCCTTATCGACGAAACCATAGTGGCCCGCGTAAACGATGGCATAGAGCTCTCCGAGATAGAGCGGCTGGTGTCCGAGGAGCACAGCGAGGGGCTGTATCATCAGGGCAAGCTGGCAGGCTGCGTAAAGCGCGCCCATGACATAGACGTCAACTTATCCGCCCATGTAATGCACGAGAACATCGCGGATAAGGCTTCCAGCGTTCTTGCGCTTCTTGCGGCAGTAAAGAACGCCGGCATAGCAAAAGAGGACGTAGAATATGTGATAGACTGCGCCGAGGAGGCCTGCGGCGATATGAACCAGCGCGGCGGCGGCAACTTCGCAAAGTCGGCGGCTGAAATAGCCGGCCTCAGCAATGCCACCGGTTCCGACTGCCGCGGCTTCTGCGCCGCGCCCGCCCATGCCATGATAGAGGCCGCGGCCCTTGTGGCCTCCGGCGCATACAAGACCGTTGCCGTGACCGCCGGCGGCTGCACCGCAAAGCTTGGCATGAACGGCAAGGATCACGTCAAGAAGGGTCTGCCCATACTTGAGGATATGCTGGGCGGCTTCTCCGTAATAGTCACTCAGGACGACGGCGTAAGCCCCGAGATCAACCTGAACATACTGGGCCGCCATAGCGTGGGCACCGGCTCCGCGCCGCAGGCCGTAATAGGCTCCCTTGTGACCGATCCCCTCGAGAGGAACGGACTCAAGGTAACCGATATCGACAAGTTCTCACCCGAGATGCAGAATCCCGACATAACCAAGCCCGCAGGCGCGGGAGACGTACCTCTTGCCAACTATAAGATGATAGCCGCCCTCGCCGTAAAGAAGGGGGATCTCCAGAAGGCAGACCTGGCCAAGTTCACTGTCGAGCACGGCTTTACCGGCTGGGCTCCCACTCAGGGCCATATCCCCAGCGGCGTGCCCTGCATAGGCCATGTGCGCAATGCCATAATGGACGGCAAGATGAAGAGGGTAATGGTAATAGGCAAGGGCTCCCTGTTCCTCGGCCGCATGACTAACCTTTTCGACGGCGTATCCTTCGTCATTCAGGCTAACTCCGGCGCAGAGAAGGCTGCCGGCGTCAGCGAGGAAGAGATCAAGAAGATGATCGCCAAGTCCATGAAGGAGTTCGCGGCCGCTCTCCTCGCAAGCGAAGAAGAGTAAAGGGGGTAAACCCATGAGCATGGAGAAAAAGATAATCGCCAAGGCCTTTATGGAAATGGCGGAGGGCCTGGAAAGCGGCAGCTTCGGCGTCAGGCCCAGGATAGCCCTTACCGGCATGGGCAGCGAGCACGGCGAGGAGAACGCCATGCAGGCTGCTGTAATGGCGGCGGCCAGGGGCGTGGACGTATATTACATAGGCTCTCTGGAGCATGAAGGCATAACCACCATACATGTGGCGGACGATGAGGAAGGCCACAAGAAGATGGAGGAGATGGTAGAAAAGGGCGAGGTAGACGGCGCGGTCACCATGCATTTCCCCTTCCCCATCGGCGTATCCACCGTGGGCCGCGTAATAACCCCGGCTAAGGGCAAGGAGATGTTCGTTGCCAACACCACGGGAACCAGCAGCGCGGACCGCATCGAGGGCATGATAAAGAACGCGGTTTATGGCATTATAGCGGCCAAGGCCTGCGGCGTAAAGGAGCCCACGCTGGGCATACTGAACGTGGACGGCGCACGCCAGACCGAGATGGCGCTCAAGGAGCTTCAGAAGAACGGGTACGACCTTAAGTTTGCGGAATCCGCAAGAGCGGACGGCGGCGCGGTCATGCGCGGCAACGACGTACTGCAGGGTACTCCCGACGTAATGGTAATGGATTCCCTCACGGGCAACGTCATGGTGAAGATGCTCTCCAGCTTTACTACCGGCGGCAGCTTTGAGGCCTCCGGATACGGCTACGGCCCCGGCATAGGCGAAGGCTACGATAAGCTTATAATGATAGTATCCCGCGCTTCCGGCGCGCCGGTCATAGCCAACGCCCTTGAATACGCCGCGCAGCTCATCCGCGGCAAGGTGTTCGATGTTGCCAAGGCGGAGTTTGCAAAGGCCGAAAAGGCCGGCTTATCCAAAATACTCGCCGCCCGCAAGGCAGCCGCCAAGCCCGCGGCCGAGGCCGAGACGGTGACCGCTCCCCCTGCGGAGCCCTGCACAGCCTCTATTCCCGGCATTGAGGTCATGGACCTTGAGGATGCGGTACAGGCCCTCTGGAAGGCCGGAATCTATGCGGAATCCGGCATGGGCTGCACCGGCCCTCTGGTAATGATGAGCGAAGCCAATCACGACAAGGCTCTTGAGATACTCAAGAAGGCCGGCTATGTCGGCTAAGGGAGATGCAATATGAAGGTAAATGACGTTATAGAAAAGGTGGAAAAGGAACTTACCACTGAAGAGCTGGTCGATCTTATCGCCAACCATAACCGTCAGGTAGACCTGATATTCGCCGAGAAAAAGACAGACGAGGACGGCTACCTCACCTGGGACCTGGAAAACTGGACCAGCGTTGACGGAAGGCGCTTTATCCGAAGCTACGGTCTTGAGGGCCGTATGCTGTCCGATTACAGCGGCTACAACAAGTACGACCTCAAGGGCTGCTTCCTTCCTGAGACTGCCAAGGAAGTAAGGCTCAACTGACTCTGAACAGCAGCAAAGCGCCCCGGTTTTCCGGGGCGCTTTTGTAATGCGGCTTTTTACAGGCCGTATATTTCGCTGAACTTGTTTTCAAGATAATCGGTATAGCAGACAGGATCAAACCTGCCGCAGACGGACTCGAACAGCGCTACGGGATCCTTCATGCAGCCGTATTTCCATATCTTATCCTCCAGCCAGCGGTTTATTTTGCCAAGCTCGCCTGCGCTTATGGCTGCCTTTACGTCGAAGTCGCGGTCCATCTCCTTATAGTACTGCGCGCCGTAGGCGGAGCCTATTGCGTAGGAGGGGAAATAGCCTATGTTGCCGTTTGCCCAGTGAGAATCCTGCAGAACGCCGTATTTATCGGAGGGCACGTCTATGTCCAGGTATTCCTTATAGAGCCTGTTCCATTCATGGGGCAGGTCTCGTGCGGTAATGCTTCCGTCAAACATGGCCCGCTCAAGCCGGTAGCGTATCATTATGTGCAGGCAATAGGTAAGCTCGTCCGCCTCGGTTCGTATGAGGGAGGGGGAGGACTTGTTTATCATGCGGTAGAATCCATCGGAAGAGACGCCGTCCAGCAGCGGGCTGAATTCCTTCTTTATAAAGGGGAATATCAGGCTGCAGAACTCCCTGCTCCTGCCGATTATGTTTTCATAGAACCGGGACTGGCTTTCGTGTATTGCCATGGATACGCCGCGGCCCAGGTTCGAGCAGGCAAGCTCGTCGCCGGTGTGCAGCTCGTACAGCGCGTGGCCGCCCTCGTGTATGACGGAATACATGGAGGAGGCGAACTTATCCTCATAGTAGTGGGTGGTGATGCGCACGTCATACTTGGAAAAGTCGGTGGTGAAGGGATGCTCTGTCTCGCCCAGTGCGCAGTGGTTTCTGTCGATGCCCATCACATCCATGAGGTAGCTCGAAAGCTCCCTCTGCTTTGCGATGGGGAAATTCTGCCTGAGCGGCGCATCGTTTACCCTGTCGCCGTGCTCCTCTACCCTGTGCATGAGCGGTACCAGGCGCTTTTGGAGAGCATCAAAAAACTCATCGCAGGAGGCTATGGTAAGGCCGCGCTCGTAGGTATCCAGCATGGTCTCGTAGGGGTCCCTGCCGGGCTCCATATGGAGAGCTATGCGCTTAGTGCTGTCGAACATCTTCTGAAGGTACGGCTGGAACATGGAAAAGTCGTCCGCCGCCTTGGCGTCGTGCCATACGCTGTCCGCCTCGCTGCAAAGCTGCTGGTAGGCTACGAATTCGTCGATCGGTATCCTGTGGGTGCGCTCGTAATCCCTGTAAAGCTCGCTGGCCTTGCGGCGGGTAACGGGGTCCAGCTCATCGGAATGGGCCATAAGGCATTCCAGCATTTCGATGGATCCCTTTGCGGTGGTTAGCTCATAGCTCATGCGGGAAAGCTCGCCAAGGGTTATGGCGCGGATCCCGGCCGAGCCTTTGGGGGCTGCCGTTGCGCCGTCGTAGTATATGAGCCCTGAGGCATGGTACAGGGCAAAGCTTTGTCTTTCGTATTCCTTGAGTTTTTGCAGCGCCGTATTCAGTTCCATATATACTCCTTCCGTATGAGTTATTCAGCGACCTTTTCGCCGGGCCGCACTATGCGTACTATGCTCTTTTCGGGTATTTCCCATATGTTGCCGCAGAGGGTTGGGGAGGCCATGTCCACATCGAACACACGGCTCCAGCTTTCCTTTATGCGGCGCATCTCATCCGGAAATTTATTTGCGTAGCGCCCCTCGAAAAACTCAAAGCCGTTGGCAAAGCCGCGGTCGGCAAGGTGCTTTCTGTATGCCTTCTCGTCATCTGAAGATTCAGGCAGGTAATGGTGGTTCAAGACATAGTCCCATTTGCCGTCGTCAAAGTATATCACGTTTTCCCTGGGTATATCCACCACGTATACTACGGTGCCGGGTTCGGGAGGCAGGCAGCGCGCGGCCTCGACCGCGCACCATATGGGAAGCTCCGCGTGATCGGGCCTGGGTACGCGCTTTGCGGCCTCGCGGGCGAACCAGTCATAGCATTCGAGATAGTGCTTTGCCATGTCTCCGAAGTGGAGCTGCACATATACGCGCTGGTTAAGTATCCTGCCGCCATGCTCGAGCATCAGCAGCGTCTTGTCATTTTGCCTGGTGTAAAGGCGGACGGTATCCCCTGCCATACGTTAGACCTCCGTATAATATTCATTACACCCTGATTATAGCACAGACACGGGCGGGCAGTTGTGAAAAGATGGCAAAATAGGCCATGGCCTGCGCTATGCCTGCCGTTTATTTGCCAAAGAAAAACGGCATTACCTCGGAGGCTATGCGCTCGTTCCAATAGCTGAAGTCGTGCATGCCGTCGCCCTCGGTGTATGTGAAGTCAAGGCCGAGGGACTGAGCCTTTTTGCGCCATTCCTGGCTGAAGGAATAGATGAAATCCTGCCTGCCGATGGTATGGTACATGGGCGGGACGCGCTTGCCGCAGGCTTTCCGCTCTGCCGCCCTATCCAGCAGCGCCATCATGTCGTTATCGCCTCCCTCGATAGAGGGCCAATCCGGAAGTGAGGTGTGTATTGTGAATATGCTGTCGTTTTCAAAGGCGTTTATAAAGCCGGCTATATCCATACAGCCGGAAAGGGAGGCTATCCTGTTGTACCTTTCGGGATTCATAAGTCCTATCTTTATGGCGCCGAAGCCGCCCATTGAATAACCCATTATATACCGGTCCTCGGCTTTGCCTGAAGCGCGGAAGGTGGACTCTATCATGGCGGGAAGCTCTTGTGATATGTAGGAATAGTATTTTGCGCCGTAGGGTGTGTCGTTATAGAAGCTGAGCTGCGCATCCGGCATTACTGCGATGAAGCCGTACTGACAGCAAAGCCGCTCCACATCCGCCCGCTGTATCCATTCAAACCCGTCTCCGCCTGCGCCGTGGAGCATATATACTACAGGCCAGGATTTTTCTGGATCGTATTTGTCCTTGTGCCGTATCATCTCGTTCAGGGTGGGCGTGGGGTACGCTACCCACAGGTTCGTCTTTGCGGCAAGACAGCGCGATGTGAAGTTGATATTCATTATTGCCATTGTAAACGTCCTCCAAATATGCTTTATGATCAGATTATAGGCTCAAAAGCATCTGAAAGTAAAGGGAAAGTATCCTAAGAATAGCACATTCTAAAAATAGAATTTGCCCGATCAGTCCGGCGCACGCGGTCAAAAAAGGCGGGATTTGCAGCGGCACATGTATTGCCTTAACAAAAAAAGAATAATTTCTTAAAACTTGCTATTGAAAAATGCCGCGCAGGGCATTATATTATAAATAGAATATAGGTTATATTAATAACAAATTTCTGAAATGCATTAAAACAATCGAAGAATAGGAGGAATAAGAATGAACCCATTGGATTTTGTTAAGAAAACACCCTATGAACTCTATATCGACGGCAAGTATGTTCCCGCCGAGAAGGGCAAAGTGGTGGACGTTATCAATCCTGCCAACAACGAGCCCTTTGCCAAGGCGTACCGCGGCACCGTAGAGGACGCGGAAAAGGCGATACAGGCTGCCCGCAGGGCTTTTGACGAAGGCCCCTGGGGACGCACCGCCGCACGCGACCGCGCAAAGATACTGGCGAAGGCTGCCGAAATAATGGAGCGCAGGGGCGATGAGTTCGCGGTCCTGGAAGCTCTTGAGTGCGGCTATCATTATGGCTCCGCCCGCTATTACTGCGTTCCCATGGCCGTTGACGCCTTCAACTTCTTTGCCGGCAAGGCGAGGGATATAGAGGGCAAGGTGGTAGAGTCCGATTACGGCACTCTGAATTACGTCACCTGGAACCCCGTTGGCGTAGTGGCTGAAATACTGCCCTGGAACGGGCCCTATCTGATGGGCTGCCAGAAGATAAACGCCATACTGGCGGCAGGCAATACCTGCGTTATCAAGCCGCCGTCCTGGGGCGTTCTGACTCTGCTCCAGCTGGCCTCCGTATATGAGGAAGCCGGGCTGCCCGCAGGCGTTTTCAATGTTATTACCGGCGCGGGCGGAGAGGTCGGCGCATATCTCACAAAGCATCCCATGGTAGACATGGTAGCTATGACCGGCGGTATAGAGACCGGCCGCGAGGTAATACATAACTCCGCAGAGCGCATAAAGGACATCGCTCTTGAGCTGGGCGGCAAGAGCCCCGCCATATTCTTTGACGACGTAAACGTAAAGGACGCCGCGAAGTGGGCGGTATGGGGCTTTACCAATCATTCCGGCCAGGTATGCGTTTCCGGCACCCGCGTGCTGGTACAGCGCAGGATATACGACGAGTTCGTAGAGGAAATGAAGAAGTTCATCGCCGAGAAATTTGTTGCGGGCGATACCTTTGATTTTGCCACCAACCTCGATCCGCTTATCTCCAAATCTCACGCTGCAAAGGTATGGGGCTATATCGAGAAGGGCAAGGAAGAGGGCGCGCGCCTCGTATGCGGCGGCGAACACTATACCGATCCCGTTCTGGCCAAGGGCAACTTCATACCTGTAACGCTCTTTGCCGATGTAACTCCTGATATGACCATTTATCAGGAAGAGATATTCGGGCCTGTGGGCTGCGTAACTCCCTTTGATACCGAGGAAGAAGCCATCGCGCTTGCAAACGGCACTACCTACGGCCTGGCTGGCGCCGTCTATACCAATGACCTCAAGAGGGGCATAAGGGTAGCCAACAGCATCAAGGGCGGCCAGATCTATATAAACCATTACTTCAGCAAGGGCATGATCGAATCCCCCGGCACCGGCTGGAAGGAGAGCGGTCTCGGCGTTGCCGGAATGCAGAAGTACATGATCTCCAAGACGGTGTTTGTGGAGACCATCGATGGAACGCTGCCCCCTCTGTGATGCTGAGCATTGCCTGCGGGGCGAAGGAAACTTAAAAAACGGATCTGATAAAGACGGCAAAAACCGAATTACAGCGGCTTCTAATTAAAGAAAGGACTTCTGATACAAAATGAGTTTGAAGGCGGTACACTATATCAACCAGTTCTACGCCGGCATAGGCGGCGAGACCATGGCCGACACCGGCTTTGGCATACTGGAAGAGAAGAAGGGCCCCGCTCTGGGTCTTGAACAGCTTTGGAACGGTGAAATGACTATCTCAAAGATAGTTTACTGTGGAGACAATTACGTTAATACCGATGAAAAGTATGAATCCGTAAAGGAACAGCTTGCCAGGGTCATACGCGAGGAAAAGCCCGATGTATTCATCGCCGGCCCTGCTTTCAACGCGGGAAGATACGGCGTTGCCTGCGCAAAGGTGTGCGATTATGTGCGCAGCGAGCTGGGCGTGCCCAGCGTTACCTGTATGTGGCATGAGAATCCTGCCATAGACATGTATGTCGAGAACAACTACATCGTGCCAAGCACCGAGACCGCAGTAGGCATGCGCAAGACGCTGCCCGCCTTTGCAAAGCTTGCGCTTAAGCTCGCAAAGAGGGAAAAGATCGGTACCGCCAATGAGGACGGCTATCTGCCCACCGGCCATCGCTATAATGAGTATTCGGACAAGTCCGGCGCAGAGCGCGTTGTTGAAATGCTCGTGAAGAGGCTTTACAACAAGCCTTATGTGACTGAAGTTCCTCTGAGAGGCTTTGAGGTGATACCGCCGGCACCCAGGATCAAGGACATGAGCAAGGCTACCATAGCCCTGTTTACCACCGGCGGCCTCGTGCCAGTAGGTAATCCCGATAAGATCAAGCAGGCCTTCGCCGTAAGCTTCGGCACCTATGATATGACCGGCCTGGACGCCCTGAAGAAGGGAGTTTATGAATCCATACACGGCGGCTATGACACAACCGACGCAAGCAACGATCCTCACCGCCTCGTACCTCTGGACGCCCTGCTCGAATGCAAGAAGGAAGGCAAAATCGGAGATATCTTCAGGTTCTTCGGAACCACCTGCGGCGTGGGTACCAATATCGGCAGCAGCCAGGAGATGGGCCGCAAATGGGCAAAGATGCTTAAGGATGCAAAGGTTGACGCCTGCATTCTTACCTCTACCTGAGGAACCTGCACTCGTTGCTGCGCAACGATTTCAAAAGAGCTCGACAGAGCAGGCATCCCCAATGTTCATATAACCGCGTTCACCACCATAGCCAAGAGCGTAGGCGCGAACCGCATAGTATTCGGCGGCGAATTTACCGCCCCCGCCGGCAACCCGGATCTGCCTATCGACAGAGAAAAGGTCTATCGCCGCAAGATAATCGACAAGGCGCTGGAAGTCCTTCAGATGGACGTCACCGCCCCCACAGTATTCACCGTGGACGAGAGCAAGGAGGACTAAGCAATGATAGATATGAAGCTTACCCGTCAGTACTTTGACGTTAAGGATGTTAGATTCGGCGATAAGTGCGCCTTTGCAGACGGCGTGCTTACCGTAAACGAATCGGAGCTTCAGGCGCTTACGGCAGATCTTTGCAAGGCGGTAAAGGACTATCATCTGGAGATAACCAAGCCCGGCGAGAACGCCCGCATAATCCATGTACTTGACACCATTGCCCCGATGGTTAAAATTGAAGGCGAAGGCGTGCAGTACTCCGGCTTCTTCAGCACCCCATACACCGTAGGCCGCGGCGTGACCAATATGCTGTCCGGCTTTGCGGTAATAGAGAGCGCGGCGCTGCCCTGGGACGAGTCCAATGCTTCCAGCGGCCTGCTTTATCCCCGGGATGCCATAATTGAGCTCAGCGGCTTCTATGCGGGATATACCCCCTTCTCCCAGACCAACAATCTGGTGATCGTTTACGAGCTGAACGAGGGCAAGTCCTCCATAGAGTATGATAACGACATACGACTTATCGCCATAAGGATATCCAATTACCTGGCCGAGCTCACCCGTGACATGACTCCCGACAGGAGCGAGGTGTTCTCCACGGAGGAAGAGCATCCCGAGCTGCCCGGAGTGGTGCTGGTATGGCAGTGCCAGAACCAGGGCCCCTATGCCGACACCATGCTGTACGGCCTGCCCATCGACGACATGGTGCCTACGGTGCTGCATCCCAATGAGATGCTGGACGGCTGCGTGGTCAGCGGCAACTATGTATGGCCAGCGTTCAAGGTCCCTACCTACCTCCATGTCAACCATCCTATACTGCTGGAGCTGTACAGGCGCCACGGCAAGGACATCAACTTCAAGGGCGTTATATTCTGCCGCAGCCATAACCCCAGCACCTGGCACAAGCAGCGCTGCGCCAGCCATGTTGTCAAGCTGGCTCAGATGCTGGATGCCAAGGGCCTCATAATGGCATGGGAGGGCGGCGGAAACGCCTGCACCGACGGCATGCTCACCATACAGACCGCAGAGCGCCACGGCATACGTACCGCCGGCATAACCTTTGAGTTCGGCGGCAAGGACGGCACCGAGGGCATACTGCTGGTAGACGACGTACCCGAGGCTACGGCAATGTGCAGCGGCGGCTCAATAGAAAAGACCGTGCATCTTTCCGCCGTAGACAGGGCGGTAGGCGGCGATACCTTCAGGCTCAACAAGGAGTCCGGCGGATTCTTCCCCCCTGCCAGGGGCGAGCTTACCCTTGAGCAGACTACGCATCTGTATCTTGGCGGCAATCAGTGCGCATACAGCAAGATATACGGCGCGGAATATTAACCAAACGCTCATATGAGCTGTGAATCAAGCTTGCAAAAATAGCAAACAGAAAGGAAATCTTACTATGAAGCGCAGAATGAATAATATTTTTAAGAAAGACGGCAGGTCCTTCGTGTTGGCAATGGATCATGCGGCTATGATGCCTTCGCCTGATCTGAAGAATCCCGGACGTGTTATTCGTGAAGCCGTGGCCGGCGGCGCTGACGGATTCCTTACTACCTATGGCATCATCAAGGCATTTCAGGCAGATTTCGGCAATGCCGGCATCATGATGCGCGCGGACGGCGGCATATCCGCCCTGCGCAAGCCCATGAATCCCCTCAATCTGCTCTATACCCCCGAGGATGCTGTAAGAGTAGGCGCGGACGCCATGCTGTGCATGGGTTATCCCGGCTCCGACGATAACGAGCATACCCTTGAATACCTCGCAAACCTCTGCGCGGAGGCTGAAAAGTTCAACCTCCCCGTAGGCGCCGAGATGCTGCCCTACGGTTTTGAAAAGCACGAGGGAATAGATACCCGTTCCGTCGAGAACATGGGCTTTGCCTGCAGGCAGGGCGCCGAGCTGGGCGCCGACTTCATCAAGGCGGAGTTCGTGGGCGGCGAGCGTTTCCGCGAGGTGGTGGATAACTGCTACGCTCCCATACTGGTGCTGGGCGGCGGCAAGGCGAAGAGCGAGGAAGAGATCTTCGCGAATATCCGCGGCGCTCTGGACGCGGGCGCAAAGGGCATAATCATGGGACGCAACATCTACCGTCATGAGAATATAGCAAATATTTGCGCCGCCATAGCTGCCATAGTACATGACGGCGCCAGCGTTGAGGATGCTCTTAAGCTGCTCAAATAACCGGAGGTAAAGATATATGTCTATTCAGATCAAAACAGTCGCCGTTACCGGCGAAAAGCAAACTGAAATAATGAACCTTACCACGCCGGATCTTCGAAACGGCGAGGCGCTGGTAAAGGTGCATGCCGTCGCGCTATGCACCCTTGAGCAGCGCATTTTCCGCGGCGAGGTCAGGATGCCTCTGCCCTGCACCGGCGGCCATGAGGTATCCGGCGAGATAGTTGCTCTGGGCGAGGGCGTGAACAGGAAAATGTGGGCCGAGGGCAACCGCGTAGCCGTCCGCCTGCTCTACAACTGCGGCGAGTGCTACTATTGCCGTACCGGCCATGCCAACCTTTGCGAAAGGGCGCAGAAGAAACCCGTCCGCGAGGGCCTGCTCATAGGCCCCGGCGGCCTTTGCGATTATGTTATCGTAAACACCAGCTACCTTTTCAAGATACCCGATACTCTGAGCTATGAGGAGGCCAGCCTTACGGAGCCTCTGGCCTGCGTTGTCCACAGCATAAACAAGGCCAATATCCAGCTGGGCGAGGACGTCGTCATAATAGGCGGCGGAATAATGGGCCAGTATCACGTTATGCTTGCCAAGCGCAGGGGCGCCCGCGTCATCATGAGCGAGGTGGACGGCGCGCGGCGCGAGCTTGCCGAAAAGCTGGGCGCGGACGTTACCTTTAACCCAATGGAAAAGGATCCTGTGGAATTCGTCAAGAGCCTGACTGAAGGCCGCGGCGCAGACGTGGTGTTCAATACCACCGCCATCCCCTCGGTAGTGCCTCAGGCTATCGCCATGACCGGAAAGGCCGGGCGCATGGTACAGTACAGCTCCATGCATCCCGATGCTCCGGCGCCGGTAAGTCCTCAGATGCTTCACGGCCATGAGCCCATACTCACCGGCTCCATCAGCCCCGACGTTCACGACTTCTTTACCGCAAACCGCCTGCTTTCCAGCGGCATAATAGACTGCAAGCCCCTCATCGCAAAGAAGTTCCCCTTCGAGCAGGCGCAGCAGGCCTTTGAAGCCGCTATCGTCCCCGGCACATTCCGCGTAATAATCACAGACTGATATAACTAAAAATTATCCGTACAGGGTCAGCTACCCTGTACGGAAATACTGTAAATAGTACCCGCCACAAATCCCGAGATGCTCACAAGAAACGATTTTGAAAGCCTGATAGGCCAGGTTTAGTAGTGATATCTGTAAAAAATATTGCTATTGACAAAATCAATGATAAATATTAAACTTTCTATAAATGATATGTTCGATTGATTGAATGGCACACACCGTGATGAATTTCAATTTGGAGTGCTCAGCTCCGGAGACAATAAAACCACTAAACACAAACTATGTAGGAGGAATCTATGGAAAACAAAGACAATGGTAAGCTTGGCCTTGTGGCATGCATAGCTATTCTTACCGGTGGCTGCATTGGCAGCGCCATCTTCTCCCTTTCCGGCATGACCATGTATTATGCCGGTCCCGCTGCTATCATTACCTGGATAGTTGCCGCTATCGTACTTGGCTGCTATGGCGTTCAGGTTGCCGAACTTTCCGTTCGCTATCCTCATTCCGGCGGCGTTTATGTATTCCCTGCCAAGGCCCTCGGCAAGTTCTGGGGCTATATTGCAGCGTGGGGATATGTAATTTCCAACTTTATCGCGGTTGCTTTCTCCGCGATCTATGTAGCTACTTATCTGGGCGTTGGCTTCGAGGCTCTTGCGGGCCTTCAGATCCCCCTCGCGCTGGCTTCCATACTGTTCTGCGTCATACTTAACCTCAGAAAGATCACCGACGCCGGCAAGTTCAATAACATTCTGGTCGGCCTGCTCATCGCCACCATGCTGGTGTTCGGCATTATCGCCCTGTCCCACAGCAACTTCAACTGGGGCAACTATGCCAACTTCTTCGAGGGCGGCATGGGTAAGACCGGTTGGATACAGGCCATCCCCAACGCCATGGTCGCTTACGGCTCCGTTGTTGCCATAGCGTTCATGGTAGGCCAGGTAAAGGATCCTAACCGCACCGTTCCCAAGTCCATGGCAATAGCCTTGATAATCGTTGTAGCTTTGTACCTCCTGATGATCATCGGCACCATGGGTCATGTGACCACCCAGTTCCTGATAGATAACCCCGGCATGCGCTTCATCCCCATGTTTGCGGCTGCGTGGACTTCCATGGCCAACATCCCCTGGCTCTCCAAGCTGATCTCCGTCTCTGCATTCCTGGCTCTTATCACCACCATGCTGGTCGTTCAGAACCTGAACGCGCTGACCATTCAGGCTATGGCCGAGGATGGCGCTCTGCCCAAGGTATTCGCAAAGACCAACAAGAACGGCGCTCCTTCTGTGGGCATCATCGTATCTGCCGTTGTAGCAGCCGCCCTCAGCTGCCAGCCCTCCTGGACTGAGCTGCTGGTAAACCTGGGCTCCATAGCCGCGGCGCTGACTATCGTTATAGTATGCTACTCCCTGATAAAGTCCAGGCAGCAGCTCCCCCATGTGGAGGGTAACTATAAGGCCCCCGGCGGAAACGCCCTGAGCTGGATCACCATACTTGTGATAGTTGCTACCTATATCCCCGCCATATTCAACGGCGGCGCGCAGATGTGGATATTTACCGCCGTCATCTATGCCGTAGGCATTCTGATCTACATGGTATACTCCAAGAAGCACCTTGCTGACTAAGCTGATATAGTTGTTAAAATAGGGCGCATGGCCTGCTGGCGGCAGAAGCCGCAGGCAGGCCGGCCTTATATTCGGAGGAAATATTGAATGAATCATGTGTTGTTGGATTTTTGCAATACCGAGACAAAGCCCTCGTGCGTAGCCTTTGGATACTTTGATGGCGTCCATACCGGCCACAGGGCAGTGATAAAAAAGGTGTGCGGGCATAAGGAGCTGGCGCCGGTCATAGTCAGCGTGGACGAAACGGTAAAGCCCGTCATATATACTGAAATAGAAAAAGAAGAGATCCTCGGCAAGCTGGGCGTGGAAACGATGGTTTCCGTGAACGCAGAGAACTACCGGGCAATGACGGCCGAGGATATTTGCAGCGCTATCGCTCATAAGCTCAACGCAAAGACCGTAGCTGCGGGCGAAAACATTCGCTTCGGCTCTGACGGCAAGGGAATAGAGGAGCTGAAGGCGCTGGGCAAAAAGTACGGTTTTGAGGTTGAAACGGTCGCCGCGGTATATTGCGACGGCGAAGAGGTCAGCACCGAGGCCATAAAGCAGGCTATAAAGGACAACGACTTTGAAAAGATGTCAAGGCTGCTGGGCGATACCTATATAATGATGGGCAAGGTGGTGCACGGCAAGGCCGCCGGACGCAAGCACGGCATGCCTACGGCAAACCTGGGCGTTGCGGCCAACAAGCTGTTCCCGCCTCATGGCGTATACGGCACCCTTTCAATAATCGAAGGCAGGTATTACAGGGGAATGACGAATGTCGGCCTCCGTCCGTCGGACGACGATATACCCATAGCCACCGTCGAGACGTTCATACTCAACTTTGATCAGGATATATACGATAAGGACGTGCTGCTTCAGGTATATACCTACATACGCGGCGTAAAGAAGTTCTCAGGCGGTCTGGACGAGGTACGCAAGCAGATCGATAAGGATATAGAACAGGTTAAAACGTATATGGACGAGGTTGTTCGCAAGCTTGGCGTCTGATACGGTTTGATATTTATAAAAGTCCGCATTATAAATACAGATAGGATGCCTATTAGACAAACGATGGCCTGTAAACAGCCATAAATTGGCTAACAGCCGCGGCAGAGCAAGCTGCCGCGGCTGTTTTATTTTTATGCTCCGTATCAGTCCTTATGGCCGTAGTAGCAAAGGGTGTAGAACTTCTTGCCCTTTTCAACGTCCATATTGGCGGGGGAGAGCCTGGTGGCCATGGCGTTGAGGGATATTTCAGACCAGCGGGGAACGTTGGCAAAATACCGCTCCTCATCTATGCCTGCGCCGGAGAAATTCTCCGATAGGCCGAGGCGGCTGTTCAGCTTTGTGATATGGCGGACCAGGGCCTTGGAAAGCTCCACGGTGTTGCCGGTATAGCCGAGCCTGCGGGCGATGCAGGCATACTCCTCGGTAGGGCCTACCATCTCCATGGAATAGGGAAGCATTATGCCGCAAACTATGCCGTGGGGAATGCTGAATTCCGGACCGGGGTGGTCGTAGGAGTGGACTATGCCGGTAAAGGAGTTGGTGATGGCTATGCCCGCCATTGTAGCGGCCATGTGCAGCTTTTCTTTGGCAGCGCGGCGCTGTTCGTCAGTGCTGCCGCTGTCTGCGGCTATGGGCAGGTATTCCAGTATATCCAGGGCAGACTGGGTAGCTATCGCTTTTGTAAAGTCGTTTGTGTTGCGGGCGGTGGTGGCTTCTATGGCGTGGCAGAGCGCGTCAAGCCCCGTTGATATCTGCACGCGAAGGGGCAGCTTATCCGTAAGGTCGGCGTCCAGTATGGTGTAATCAGGAATGAGAGTATTTGAGAGAAGCAGGCTCTTAACATGAGTCTCTTCGTTTATGAATACCGCCGCGGAGGAGGTCTCGGAGCCTGTGCCGCTGGTGGTGGGCACGAATACCGAGGCGGCCAGCTTGCCCAGCTCTGGGAGCGCGAAGGGACGGAGGCTGTCCTCAAAGGTCATGCCGGGGTTTTCGTAGAAAAGATGCAGCCCCTTGGAAACGTCCATTACGCTGCCGCCGCCTATCGCAAGTATAAGATCCGGCTTGAATTCCTTCATGGCAGGAAGGTTGTCGAATATGTCCCGTATCAGGGGCTCGTGAGAGATGGTGGCGATATAGCGTACTTCCGCATCGGTGTCCTTAAAGATATCCTTTGCCAGCCCTGATACGGAATCGGCGTAGCCAAGCACCGCGACGCGCTTTTTTCCCAGGGACGCCGCAAAGGACAAAGAACCTCTGCCGCATACTATATTTGGCATATAGATTCTGCTGAATTTGTTCATGAGCAACCTTCTTTCTTAATTAATTTGATTATATGAGAAGATTTCTAAATTCGATAAACAGAACATTTCGTTGATCAATAATATAATATCGCCGGAGGCGGTTGTCAACAGGCAACGTGCATTTTTGCCGGTCTTGCGCCGCCTCGTCCCGGGAGAAAGGGCAAAGAAAATATATTTATGGGAACAACTCCGGGATTAACAGGCGCAGTATGGGGATTTTTCGGAATGGAAGGGGGAATTTTGACCTTTTATGGCGGTTGTTAATGCGGGCGAGCTATGGTAATATAATCGAACGGCGCAAAAAAAGGAGCATCGCACCATATGAAAAAACACATGAACATACTTATTACCAACGACGACGGCATAAGGTCCTCGGGGATCGTAAGGCTTGCCAATATGGCGGCCTGCTTCGGAGACGTTTGGGTCGTCGCCCCGGAGGGACAGTGCAGCGGCATGTCCCAGAAGCTTACCATATTCAACGAACTGAACGCTATGGAGCATGAGTTTCAGGCCAATGTCAAAGGGGCATACGGCGTGACCGGAACGCCTGCGGACTGTGTTAAGGTAGCGCTCAAATCGCTGCTGCCGGTGAAGCCGGATTTTGTCTTTTCCGGCATCAACGACGGCTTTAACGCCGGCTATGACATAGCCTATTCAGGGACCGTGGGCGCGGCGATGGAGGCTGTGCTGCACGGCATACCGGCCATAGCCTTTTCGGAGTGCCATGACGGCTTCAGGGAAGTGACGGACAAGTATATTCGCGAGATAGCGGAGGAGCTCATGGGAAAGCCTCTTTCGGGCGAGATATGGAACGTGAACTTTCCCGGCTGCCGCGCGGAGGAGCTTAAGGGCATAAAGAGGGACGTTGAGCCCGCACCCAGCTTTTTCTTTGAAAACGACTATGAAAAGGCCGAAAGCAGCGACGGCTTCGTGCTTACTCCCTTCGCAAGGCTTCTGGGGCCGGACGACGCGCCGAAAAACAGCGACGTCTGGGCAGTGCTCAACGGCTATATAGCCATAGGCCGTATCAGGAACATGCTCTGCGGATAATATATTTAGGACTGCGGTCCACGCCATTGCCAACATATATCTAATGTGCTATATTAATAATCAGACAAGGATCGTCATTTTTTATGTCGGTTCATAGGCCTTGTGCCATGAATATAAAATTTATGGAGGAAAAAACAAAAATGAAAAAGACCGTAGCACTGCTTTTCGCACTTGTTATGGCGTTCTCCGTCTGCGCCTGCAGCCAGCCTGCTCCCGCAGAGTCCACCACAGAAGAACCTGCCGAGGCGACCGCTGCTCCTGCCGAAGAGACTACCGCCGAGAGGCCCCACTTCGATAAGCTGACCCTCGAGTTCGTCCCCTCCAAGGATGCTGACGTTATAATCGCCGGCACTAAGAACCTGCCCGAGCTGGTGAAGGCCGAAATGGCCAAGCTCGGCTACGACATCGACGAAGTAGACATCACCGTAGGCACCAGCTATGACGCCACCGGCGAAGCAATGTCCGCAGGCTCCATCGATCTTGGTTGGCTGCCCGGCGGCACCTACGCCCTCTATTCCGACGATACCGACGTTATCCTCACCGCCACCCGCAACGGCCTGTCCAACGACAGCACCGATCCCAGGACCTGGAACGGCGAAGCTAACGCTACCAAGAAGGACGGCCCCCAGGTTACCTATTATCGTTCCCTGATATATGCCACTCCCAGCGAGTACGGCAAGAAGCTGGCCGAGAAGGTAAACAACGGCGAAGCCCTGACCTGGGAAGACCTGGACGGCGCCCGCTGGGCAGTTCAGAAGACCTCCTCTTCCGCCGGTTACATCTATCCTTCCATGTGGCTGATGGCCAACTATGACGGCAAGAAGATCTCTGACCTTACCAACGTAGTACCTCTCGATTCCGGCTACGGCACCGCTTTCTCCTATGCCGCTGCAGAGCAGGTAGACATCATCGTTTGCTATGCCGACGGCCGCAACGACTATGAGGCGAGCTGGACTCTGCCCACCGACCAGAAGGACGAGACCGGCAAGCAGGGCATGGGCCGCAAGGATTCCATCTGGAATGAGCTCAATGTTATCGGCGTGACCGAGCCTATCTACAACGATACCGTTGCCATCTCCAAGGCCAGCCCGTATTACACCCCCGAGACAGTGGCAGCCCTGCAGGATTGCTTCATCAACATCATCAACACCGACGAGGGCAAGGCTATATTCAGCGTATACAGCCACACCGGTTATGCCAAGGCTACCGATGCTGACTACGACGGCGCCCGCGCTGCGCTGAAGGCCGTTTCCGAGTAAAAACAACCTTAATAAAGCGCCCTGCCGATACAGGGCGCTTTTTTCCCATGATAACTGCAATAATTCAGAAGGATAGAAAGAGTCGCAGCATGATAGAATTTAAAAATGTGTATAAGACTTATCCAAACGGCTTCACGGCGCTCAAGAACATCAACCTGCAGATAGAGCAGGGCGAGTTCGTGGCCATAATCGGCCTGTCCGGCGCGGGAAAATCCACCATACTGCGCTGCATAAACCGTATGCACGACGTGACGAAGGGCGAGCTTACGGTGGACGGCGTGGATGTGAACACACTCAGAGGCAAAGAACTTAGAAAATACCGCCGCAAGGTGGGCATGATATTCCAGAGCTTCAACCTTGTATCCCGCAGTACCGCCATAAAGAACGTGCTTACGGCGGATGTGCCGGATATGCCCTTTTTCAAGGTGCTCTTCGGCATATTCTCCAAGGAGCAGAAGATGCGCGCACTTGAGAGCCTGGACAAGGTAGGCATTTTGGATAAGGCCTATACCCGCTGCGATCAGCTTTCCGGCGGTCAGCAGCAGCGCGTGGCCCTTGCGCGCACACTGAACCAGAACCCGAAGATAATACTTGCAGACGAGCCCGTGGCCTCCCTTGACCCAATCACCGCGAAGCAGGTCATGCAGGACTTCGTGCGCATAAACAAGGAATACAAGATATCCATACTTCTCAACATACACCACGTTGACCTTGCCCTTAAGTATTGCGACAGGGTCATAGGCATACGCGCAGGCGAGATAGTGTTTGACGGCCCTGCCAGCACCATCACTCAGGAGCAGATAGACGAGGTATATAACGGCACCAAGGTCCCCACCATGGGCGAGGGCGAGGGTGAGCTTCACCATATAAAGAAGATAGAGGGGTGACGCTATGGAAAACGAAAACAGCCCCGTCATCATAAAAGAAACGCTGTACGATAAAATATTCAAGCCACAGAAGATAACCCTTGAAAACGGACACAGCGTGATGCGGCGCAGGAGCCGCGCGCCGCTTATCCTGCTGCTATTGGGCGTTGCCATATACCTTTCGCTGAAGATGACCGGCTTTGATATTGGCGTGGTCGTAAGCAAGTTCAGCAAGATGATGGACCTTATGAAAAAGATATGGCAGCCTGACTGGAGCTTCTTCCCGAAGGTGGTATCGCCGCTGTTTGATACCATAAAAATGTCCATTCTGGGCACGGTGGTAGGCTGCGCCCTGGCGCTGCCCGTGGCTATACTCTCCTCCAGCAACATAAACCACAGTCTGCCGGTAGTAAGCGTCTGCCGTTTCATACTGGCCCTGATACGCACCCTGCCTACGCTGATAATCGCGCTGGTGTGCGCGCTTATATTCTCGCTGGGCACATTTTCGGGCACTGTGGCAATTGCCATATTTACCTTTGGAATCGTTGCGAAAATGCTCTTTGAGAGCATAGAAACCATAGATATGGGGCCTTTTGAGGCGATGGAGGCCCTGGGCGCCAACAAGTTCCAGGCTTTCTGGTCCGCCTGCGTGCCTCAGATATTGCCGGTGTATCTCAGCCATTGCCTTTACTGCTTTGAAATGAACGTGCGCGCCTCCGCCATATTGGGCTATGTAGGCGCGGGCGGACTGGGAATAACCATAAACGAGCGCATTGGCTGGAGAGATTACAACAGTCTCGGAATGGTGCTCCTTTCGCTGTTCGTGGTAGTTGTCGCCATAGACTTCTTCAGCGAATATCTGCGCAAAAAGCTGAGCTGACGGGAGGGGCGGCATGAAAAAGAAAAAAATGAAAAGCATAGAAGAAATGGAACAGGCGCTGGACAGGAAGCTGACAGTGGCGGAGATGTACGCAAACCGCCCGAGAAAATGGATGCTGTACCTGGCGATAGTGCTGCTCATAGTGGTGCTGGTGGGCTGGTCTGCCAACGATATAAAGTTTACCGGCCTTACGGTTACCGGCACGGA